>NZ_DATIRC010000309.1:0-12813 GCF_035470145.1 Romboutsia sp. | reverse complement strand
ATGTGTATGTATATGAAGATTTAATAAAAGATGATAATACTAATATAGATGATGAAGAAAGTCTTATGCTAAGAGGTATTATAGATGCATACTTTGAAGAGGATGGAAAGATAGTTATAGTTGATTATAAAACAGATTTTGTAAATGAAGAGAATAAAGATGATGTTGTAAATAGATACAGAAAGCAGTTAGATTTATATAAAAATGTGTTAGAAGAACTTACTGGAAAAGAAGTAAAAGAAAAATATGTATATCTATTTGGAATAGATGAAGATATTTTAATATAATTATTGCTAGTTTAAGTTGCATATAATAAAGCTAATCCACACCTATAGGGTGTGGATTTTTGTTAATCATATACCTCTAGTACGTTTTGTATATATCGTGCAGATTTTAATTAATTTGTTTCTGATAATACCTTACAAGTAATTTCAAATAAGAATAGATGATACAAAGGAAATTATAATGTGAATAATTTGGGGAAATATATTATAAATAAGATAAGATAAATAATTTATATATAAAGATTAGAGATAAAATTATAATTGATTTAAGTATTTTTATAGCTTAAAATTAATATTTAGGAACTACATAAATACAAGCATAAGGGGATGGTAGATATAAAACTAGAAAAAGATAGCATTATATTTAAATTATTTTTAATACTATTTGGATTGTCAGCTTCTGTATCTATGATAATAGGTATATGGTTTATAAAGGATACCAATAAAATTATAGAAAATGAGATGTATAAAGCTAGTAATCAAACTTTAAGTCAGTTAGGTAATAATATTTCAATATTATTATCAAATGTAGAAGATGTAGGAAAAAGAATTTCTATAGATAATAAACTTGTAGACAGATTATCTATACCAAATGATAAATTATCAAGGTATAAATCAGAAAATAAAGATATAGATTCCTATGTAGAAGATTTATTAACAGATGAAGTATGGAAGTACGGAAAGTTTGATATGAAGCCAGAATTATATGTTATAGGTGAAAATGGATTAGTTTATGATACATATTCTAAAACTAAGTATGATATTAAATATATAAAACAAAACCCTTGGTATGATAAAATAGTTAAAGCAAATGGAGAAACTGTACTAATTAATACATATAAGAATGAAAATGCGATAGGTCCATATAAATGTATATTTAAGATGGGGAGATCAATAAAGGATTTGATTACAGGAAAACCTTTAGGAATTTTAATAATAGATATAAGTGAAATTATGCTATATGATATATACTCAGAAATATTGACTGATGAAAGTAATATCTATATAGTTGATTCAAAAGGTAAAATAATATCTACTAAAGACAAAAGGATTATAGGAACTAGCTATAATACTAATGTAGATGAATCTACCTTAATAAGGGATAAGGAAAATCACATAATAATACGAGATAAAATTAAATATATGCAAGTAGTATCTAACCTTGACGAATATGGGTGGA
Source organism: Romboutsia sp. (assembly GCF_035470145.1). Lineage (GTDB taxonomy): Bacteria > Bacillota > Clostridia > Peptostreptococcales > Peptostreptococcaceae > Romboutsia_D. The sequence continues at coordinate 11,349 of NZ_DATIRC010000309.1, read as the reverse complement.
GTATAGTGGAAGAAATCCCTATAAATATTATAAAACAACCTGCAGATAAAATAACTAAAAATACCGTATTAGCGTTAATAATGGTAACTATAATATCTTTAATAATTTCATATAGACTATCAGTATGGATAACAAAGCCTATATTTAATATTAAAAATAAGATGAATGAAGTAATGGATGGCAATTTAAAGCTAAAAATTGCAGAAGAAAGATATGATGAAATAGGACAATTAGAAAAATCTTTTAATGGAATGGTTAGATGGCTAGATTCTTCAATAGAAGAAATAAAGCAAAAAGAAAAACAAAAAAGGGTAGCAGAATTAAGTTTTCTACAAGCTCAGATAAATCCTCATTTTTTATATAATACCTTAAGTGGAGTAAGATTTTTAGTATCAATGAATAAAACTGAACAAGCTGAGGAAATGCTTTATAGATTCACAAAATTATTAAGAAGTCTATTACCACAAGCTAGTGAAATGATTAGATTAGAAGAAGAGATAGAAAATATCAAAAACTATGTAGAGTTACAAAAAATGAGATATCCAGAATGTTTTGATGTTAGTTACGATATCGATCCAATGATAAATGATTTTAATGTCCCATCTTTTATTTTGCAACCAATTGTAGAAAATGCTATTTTATATAGTATGGAAAAAGAAAACAATATAGGTGTTATAAGTATAACAGGATATGAAAATGAAGATGGAATAAGAATAATAATAGAAGATAACGGAATAGGAATGTCTCAAAATAAATTAAAAACTGCATTAAATAAAGAAGAAGTTATAAATAGAGTTGGACTTATAAATGTTCATGAGAGAGTACAACTAAATTATGGACAAAATTATGGATTAAAAGTAGATAGTATACAAGGTGAAGGAACTAAGATCACATTTATACTACCAAAGTAGGAGGAAGTTAATATGTTAAATATATTAGTAGTAGAAGATGAAGCACCGATAAGAGATTGGATAGTATATACAATTTCAAACATTTCTAAAAATTTTAATGTATTAGCCAGTGCATCAAATGGTAAAGAAGCTTATGAATTAGCAGTTAAATTAAAACCACAGGTTATCATAAGTGATATACAAATGCCTATAATGGATGGAATAGAACTTACAAAAGAAATAAAAAAAATAATGCCAAATGTTTTAGTTATATTACTGACAAATTATGCAGAGTTTTCATATGCTAAGCAAGCTATAAGTTGTGGGGTATATGAATATCTTGTAAAGTCAGATATAAGACAAAAAGAACTAAATGAGCTTCTTAGTAATATTTATCAAAATATACAAAATAATAATAGTGCTATAAGCGAAAATCAAAAACATATTGAGGAGAAAGAAAGTAAATATTCAAAATCAATAAGAAAAGCTATGGAATATATAGAGTTAAACTATAAAAAACATATATCATTGAGTAGTATATCTAAATATGTATATTTATCTCCTGAGTATTTTTCAAGATTATTCAAAGAAGAAGTAGGAGAAAATTTTAGTACGTATCTTACTATATATAGGATTAAGAAAGCTGAATATCTTATTAAAAATACCGATATGAAAATATCTCAAATATCTAATGAAGTAGGTTATACTAATTCTGGTTATTTTTCAAAAACATACAAGAAATATAAGGGAGTATCTCCAGATGAAGATAGATATTAAATTTATATCAATATTGTCTAATTAAGTCAATATTTTGCACATAATGTAGTTTTTTTACTATAAATACATCAATATTGTTATAGTAATTATCAAGATAATCCATAGAAAGAAAACGTTTTATTAAATATAATATTAGTAAGGCAGGAGATAGTAATTAACAGTTAGCTGCTTTACTATGAATTAACATAGGAGGGCAAATAATGTTAATAGATACAAAAAAAATAAAGATGTTTATTTTAATATCTTTGGTGTTGTTTACAATAACTGCCTGTTCATTTAAGAATAGCGAAAGTCAATCGGCTACTTTGCTTGATGATAAAAATGAAGAAATTAAAAAGATAGCAATTATTTTTAATGAGGCTGGATTAGGAGATAAATCTTTCAATGATTTATGCTATGATGGCATGTTAAGTGCACAAGGTAAATTAGGAATCGAATTTGATTATTCTCAATCTAAATCTAAAGATGATTATGAAACGTTATGTAGAGAATATGCAAAAACTAAAGAATATGATCTTATTATATCTGTAGGATTAGAGCAAGAAAAAGCTATAAAGAAAATTTCTAAAGAGTTTCCAAATCAAAAATTTACATTGATGGATTCTAAGTTAGATTTGCCTAATGTAAGTTCAATATTCACAAATTGGCCAGAGCAAACTTTTTTAAATGGAGTTATAGCGGGGCTAGCTATTTCAAACGATAGAGATAGAGCAAAAGGTGAAGAAGTTGTAGGTGTTATAATTGGAAAAGACCTTAGCCATCTTAAAGAAGGAGCTGTTGGATTTGAAGCAGGAGTTAGATATGTAAATCCTGATATTAAGGTAATTGTGGCTTCAGTTGATGATTTTTCAGATCCTGCTAAAGCAAAAGAAATTGCACTTTTAATGTATAACAAAGGAGCAAGTTATATTCAGCATATCGCAGGAGAATCAGGACTTGGAGTGTTTGCTGCAGCCAAAGAAGCTGGTAAATATGCATTTGGAATTGATGATAATCAAAATTTTTTTGAACCGGACTATATAGTAGCAACAGCTATAAGATACGTAAATGAAATAATATATAATGAAATAGAAAAAATTGTAAATGATACTTGGTCGCCAGGAACACATAAATTTGGACTAGAGGAAAACTTTATAGGGTATACTCGAGAGGGTTCTAATGTAAAGATAGAAGATAATATAATTCAATCTGTTGAGAAAATAAAACAGGATATAATAAATAAGAAAATTACTATACCTTCAACTTATGAAGAGTTAGAAGTGTGGATTAAATCAAATAAATATAAAAATTAACATATGAAGGAGATTAGTATGAGACTATATGACATAATATCTAAAAAAAGAGATAAAAAAGAATTATCTAAAGAAGAAATAGAATTTTTTATAGAAAAATATACTAAAGAAGAAATACCTGATTATCAGGCATCTGCATTATTAATGGCAATATATTTAAATGGTTTCACTAAAGAAGAAACAGCAAATCTTACTATGGCTATGGTAAACTCAGGGGATGTTGTAGATCTTAGTATGATAGATGGAATAAAGCTTGATAAGCATAGTACTGGAGGGGTAGGAGATAAAACTTCTCTTATATTAGTACCTATGGTTGCTGCAGCTGGTGGAAAAGTTGCAAAATTATCAGGTAGAGGACTAGGTCACACTGGTGGGACATTAGATAAATTAGAAGCTATACCAGGTTTTGACATATCAGTAGAAGAAGATAAATTTATAGATATGGTAAAAAATGCAGGATTAGTTATAGCAGGTCAAACACAAAATCTTGTACCAGCAGATAAAAAAACATATGCATTAAGAGATGTAACTGCAACAGTAGATAGCATACCTTTAATAGCTGCAAGTATAATGAGTAAAAAGATAGCATCAGGTGCAGATGCGATATTATTAGATGTAAAATATGGCGAAGGTGCATTCATGAAAAATGCAGAAGATGCAGAAAAATTAGCAACTGCTATGGTAGACATAGGAAAAAGCTTAAATAGAAACACATCTGCTGCAATAACTTTAAATGGAGAGCCGTTAGGATATGCAATAGGTAATGCTCTTGAATTAAAAGAAGTTATAGAAATATTAAAAGGTGAAGGACCTGAAGATTTAAGAGAATTATGTTTAGAGCTAGGATCTCAAATGCTTATGCTTGGAAATATAGAGCCGAATGTTAAAAAAGGAAGAGAAAAATTAGAAGAAATATTACAAAATGGAACTGCTTTAGCTAAGTTAAGAGAAATGGCAGTACTTCAAGGTGGAGATCCAAGTGTTATAGATAATCCAGAACTATTTGAAATATCACCATTAACTCATGAAGTTAAAGCAACTAAAGAAGGATATGTATATGGATTAAATGCAGAAAAAGTAGGTATATCATCATTACTTACAGGAGCTGGAAGACATACAAAAGCTGATAGTTTAGATTATGGAGCAGGAATAATACTTAAAAAGAAAATGGGTGACTATGTAAAAGTAGGAGATGTATTAGCAACTCTATACTCAAGTGATGAGTCTAAGTTTGAAAAGGCTGAAGAAGAATTACAAAGCGCATACAATATACAAAATGAAAAGCCTCAAAAGAGCTCTATAATACACAAAATAATATAAAATTTACTTCGCTCATGTCGTCAACGATCTACAAATCAGGTCCGTTGATCAAATTTAGCGATTAAGATATAAAATTAAAATACATGAAATATAGGAGATAAATTATGGATAATAAAACAATTTTAAAAACAGTAGATCACACTTTATTAAAGCAAACATCAACATGGGAAGATATAAAGATAATATGTGAGGATGCAATGAAATATGAAGTAGCATCTGTTTGTATACCACCATCATTTGTAAAGCAAGCAAAAGAATTTGTTGGTGAAAATATGCAAGTTTGTACTGTAATAGGATTCCCAAATGGATACAATACTACAGCTGTAAAAGTATTTGAAACTAAAGATGCTATAGAAAATGGTGCAGATGAAATAGATATGGTAATAAACTTAGGTATGTTAAAAGATGGTAAGTTTGATGAAATAACTGAAGAAATAAAAGCTATAAAAGAAGCTTGTAAAGATAAAATATTAAAAGTTATAATAGAAACTTGTTTATTAACTGAAGAAGAAAAAGTTGCAATGTGTAAGAGTGTAACAGATGCAAAAGCTGACTTTATAAAAACTTCTACAGGATTCAGTACAGGTGGAGCTACTGCAGAGGATATAGTGTTATTTAAAGAAAATATAGGAAAAGATGTTTTAATAAAAGCAGCAGGTGGAATAAAAGACCTTGATACAGCTAAAGACTTTATAAATAAAGGTTCAGTAAGACTTGGTACTAGCTCAATAATAAAAATGATAAATAATGAAGAAGTAACAGGATATTAATATGAAAAAATTTAACAGAGTATTTTTAATTGTATTAGACTCTGTAGGAATTGGAGCTTTAGAGGATGCAAATGAGTATGGTGATGTAGGTGCTAATACTCTTTGCAACTTAGCTCAAAAGGTAGGAGGGCTTAGCCTTCCTAACCTACAAAAAATGGGTCTAGGAAATATAGCAGATATCAAGGGTGTAGAGCCTGTAAAAAATCAAATTGCTTATAGTACGAAATGTGGAGAATTATCAAAAGGAAAAGACACTATAACTGGACACTGGGAAATGGCAGGTATACTTATAAAAGAACCTTTTAAAGTATTTACAGAAACAGGATTTCCAAAAGAACTTATAGATGAGCTGGAAAAGAAGAGTGGTCATAAATTTATAGGAAATATATCAGCATCAGGAACTGAAATTATAAATAATCTTGGTGAAGAACATATAGAAACTAAGAGTTTAATTCTTTATACATCAGCAGATAGTGTTCTTCAAATTGCGGCAAATGAAGATGTGATACCATTAGATGAATTGTATAGAGTGTGTGAAATAGCGAGGAAAATTACGCTAAAGGAAGAGTATAAAGTTGGTAGAATAATAGCAAGACCATTTGTAGGAAGTAATAAAGAAAACTTTAAACGTACTTCAAATAGAAAAGATTATGCATTAAAACCACCAACTAAAACAGTATTAGATACTCTTTGTGATAAAAACTTAGATGTCGTAGGAATAGGTAAAATAGGTGATATATATTCTTACCAAGGAATTACTCAAAGTATAAAAAGCAAAAGTAATGAAGTTGGTATGATGGAAACTATATCTATAGCAAAAGATGGTTTATATAACGGTTTAGTATTTTTGAACCTAGTAGATTTTGATGCTTTATATGGACATAGAAGAGATGTTAATGGATACAAAGAAGCTTTAGAAAACTTTGATTATCAATTAGGAAATCTTATAAGTGAACTTAAAGAAGATGATCTTTTAATTATAACAGCAGATCATGGTAATGATCCAACATTTAAAGGAACTGATCATACTAGAGAATATGTGCCAGTAATAGTTTACAACAATACTTTAGAAGAACCTAGAGAATTACCTATATTAAAAACTATGGCAGATATAGGAATTACTGTATTAGATAATTTTAATGAAAAAAATGAAATTTATAATTTTGAAATCGGGAAATCGTTCTTAAAAAACATAAAATAAAAAACATGAGGTGGAGAACATGAATAATTTATTTGATAAAATACAAGAAAGTGCAAGTTATATAAAATCTAAAACAGAGATTATACCTACTATAGGACTTATATTAGGATCAGGACTAGGAGTTTTAGCTGAAGAAATAGAAAATCCAGTTGAAATAAGTTATGATGAAATACCTAATTTCCCAGTATCAACAGTTGAAGGACATAAGGGACAATTAGTTATAGGACAATTACAAGGAAAGAATGTAGTTGCTATGCAAGGAAGATTCCATTACTATGAAGGGTACTCAATGCAAGAAACAACTTTTCCAGTAAGAGTAATGAAAGCATTAGGAGTAGAAACTATATTCGTAACGAATGCAGCTGGTGGAGCTAATAAATCTTTCAAACCTGGAGATTTAATGATAATAACAGATCATATAAACTTTGGTGGATACAATCCTTTAATAGGTGGAAATGACAACAGATTAGGAGTTAGATTCCCAGATATGTCTAAAGCATATGCTCCTGAATATATAGAAGTTACTAGAAAATGTGCGAAAGATTTAGATATTAATATAAAAGAAGGTATCTATATGTTCTTTACAGGACCTACGTATGAGACTCCTGCAGAAATTAGGATGGCTCAATTTATGGGAGCAGATGCAGTAGGAATGTCTACAGCACCAGAGGTAATTGTTGCATCTCATAGTGGTCTTAAGGTTATAGGTATATCGTGTATAACTAACATGGCTGCAGGTATATTAGATCAACCTTTAAACCATGAAGAAGTTATAGAAACTACACAAAAAGTAAAACAACAGTTCTTAAGCTTAGTAAAGAGAATAGTTAGTGAAATATAATACCGTATAGGTATGAAAATAGCAGTTAAATAATTTATCAATCTAAAAGTAGAGGGTGAGAATATGTCAATAGTATTAAATATATTAGGAATACTAGTCTTATTAGGAACATTATACTTATTATCATCTAACAAAAAAGATGTTAATAAAAAAATGATACTAAAAGCATTTGTAATTCAGTTTGTAGTAGCATTTTTATTAGTAAAGTTCCCGTTAGGTAGAATGGCTTTACAAAAAGTATCGGATGGTGTAACTAATATTTTAAGTTATGGAGCACAAGGATTAACATTTATATTTGGTTCATTAGAAAATGCAGGAGCTCCAACAGGATTTATATTTGGGATACAAGTTCTAGGTAATATAATATTTATATCATCATTAGTAGCTGCATTATATTATCTTGGTGTTCTAGGGGCAGTAGTTAAAGTAGTAGGTGGAATAATAGGAAAAACTCTTGGAACTAGCAATGTAGAAAGTTTTGTTGCTGTTGCTAACGTATTTTTAGGTCAAACAGAGTCTCCTATACTTGTATCTAAGTACTTAGGACGTATGACTGAAAGTGAAATAATGTTAGTTTTAATATCAGGTATGGGTAGTATGTCTGCAACTGTACTTATGGGATATACAGCAATGGGTATACCTATGGAAAATCTTTTAATAGCTGGAGCATTAGTTCCATTAGGAAGTATAATAGTATCAAAACTTATACTTCCAGAAAGTATAAAAGAAGTTGCTAGTGTAGAAAATACTTCTTTAGCATCTGCTGAATGTGCCGTAGCAGTTGAGGCTATAGAAGAAGTAAGTATGGATAATAAAGGTGATAATGCAAACCTTATATCTGCAATATCTCAAGGAGCTAATGATGGTCTTCAAATGGCTTTAGGTATAGGTGCATCACTAATTGCTATAATATCTTTAGTTGCATTAGTTAATGGTATATTAGGAGTAGTTGGGATATCTTTAGAACAAATTTTATCATATGTATTTGCACCTATAGGATTCTTAATGGGTCTAGCAAAGGAAGATGTATTTACTGCAGGTCAATTACTTGGAAGTAAGTTAATATTAAATGAGTTTGTTGCTTTCGGTCAATTAGGTCAAATATTAAATACTTTAGATTATAGAACAGGATTAATGATGTCAATATCTCTAGCTGGATTTGCAAATATAGCTAGTATGGGTATATGTATATCAGGTATATCAGTATTCTGTCCAGAAAAAAGAAATGTGTTAGCAAAACTAGCATTCAAAGGAATGATAGGTGGATTCTGTGTAAGTTTATTAAGTGCTTTAATAGTAGGATTAATAATTGCTATATAGTTAAATATAGTTAAAAATATATTATAAAAAACTCCCTTTTGATATAAACTTCAAATAGGGAGTTTTTTTATTTAATGCACAATACTAGCTAATAAACTATAATAAAATTATATAAACCCATGGGGGTGGTCAGAAGATGCGTCTACATCAATAAACCCCTGATTAATTAAGAAATTTATTAAATCAGGGGGATTTTATGAAAAAGAATTTATATTTAATGTATATAATAGCCTTTTTGCAAGGGCTTGTATTTTATGCACCGGTAAGCTTATTATTTAGAATACAAAGAGGGCTTTCAGTAAGTGAGTTTTTCTTCTTAGAGTTTTTATTACTATCAATTGTAGTATTAACAGAAGTGCCGTGGGGGTATTTTGCGGATAGGTATGGATATAAAAAAACATTAATAATATCATATTCAATGTTTTTCTTAGGAAGATTAAGTCTATTATTTTGTAATAGCTTTATAGGTTTTTTAGGTCAAACGATATTAACAGCTATTGGGGTATCAGGAATATCAGGATGTGATATAGCATTTTTATATAAATCATGTAGCAAAGGTGAAAGTGAAAAAGTATTTGGCAGATATAGTTCAGCTAGTAGCTTTGCATTTTTCATATCATCAATATCATCTTATTTTATAATATCAAAATCAATGGAATTTGCAGTATTATTAACTGTAATTTCATATGGTTTAAGTGTTATTATGATATGTTTTACAAAAGATATAGATAATGAAAAGTCAAATCATAAAAAAGATGTGAATATTAAAGAATGTTTTAAAGATTTAAAATCTGTTAGATATATATTTATATTTATAATATCCATAGCAATAATCTCAGAAATAGCGTATGGTATAAGTATAAATTTAGGTCAGTTGCATTTTAAAGGTATTGGAATAGAAATTAAGTTCTTAGGATATATAAGTGCATTTTCACAACTTTTAGGAATGCTATCTTGTAAAACTCATGTATTAAGCAAGAGATTTGGGCAGTATAAAACTTTAAAAATTATGATTATAAGTATGTTAGTATGTACAGGGATATTGATATTTGCTAATAATATAATTATAAGTATCATAGCTATATGTGGATTAAGTGGGCTTATATCTATGATATCACCTATAGTTTTAGATATTAAGAATAAGTCTATAAGTAAAAATAGAGCAACTATGTTATCTGTTTACTCTATGGTTGGTAGTATAGTTAGTGCTTTTATCAATATAGCTGTAGGGTTATGTGCAGATATATATTTAAAATATGCATTTATGACTTGTTTTATAATAATGAGTATAGGTGTGTATGGAGTCTATTTATATATAAGTAAAGATAAAGTATCAGGTAGTTTAAATAGCTAATTTATAAATAGAATAGATGATATAGATAAAATATAAGGATATAATCACCATGATTTTTATTAATGTGATTATATCCTTTCTTAAATTTTAAATAATTTTATATTCTACTTAATAAAATTTCATTATTTTTAAACTTAATATTATACTCAGAAAATATAATAAGAATTTGATGCAATCCAACACTAGAAATTATGCCCATAGCACTAAAAAAAGAAACCTTTCCAATCTCAGAAACCACAGGAGCAAATCCAAAAGAACCTAAAAATGCAGAACCATCATAAGATTTTTCAAGTGTATATTTACATCTATTCCTATCCGAAATTCCTATAACTACATTATGTAGAGGGTGTAAAGTTTTAACTATTTTTTTATCACTAACAATTATTTTGCTTTCTTTATTTTTAAGAGCGACTTCTAAATCAGCTCTTGTACTTGCTTTATACATATAATCAACTCCCTTTCAACTGAACAAATATTTATAATCCATTAGTATATAGAAAATATTATATCATAAATTATATTATGTATTGCTAAAATTATATATATGTGTTATTATAATACTTAGGCAACAAAGTGAAACAAAATAATGACGCGGGGTGGAGCAGTTGGCAGCTCGTTGGGCTCATAACCCAAAGGTCGTAGGTTCGAGTCCTACCTCCGCAACCAATAAAGTATAATCAAACTCTTATATCTTTTGATATAAGAGTTTTTTATATATTAAGGAAATATCAGAATAAATATACTTATTTTGAGCAATATCATAGATAGTATATAAAATAAAAATATAGTAAACTAAAATAGTATATATTTTAGACGGAGGGAAAAATGGCTATAAAGAAAAATGTAAATGATAAATTTAACTACAACAATATAAAAAAACTAAGTAAAAACTTTATGTATAAAGACTTAAGAAGAAGTAATTGCTACAATTGTGATTTCTCAGGCTCAAATTTTAACTACACAAGTTTTAGAGGAGCACAGTTTAAATCATGTAATTTTTACGATTGTACATTTGAATCTGCAGAGTTTGTTGCTACTAATTTAAAAAAGAGTAAGTTTAAAAAAGCTAAGTTTGAAAATGCAATATTTGACTCTGCTAATGTAGAGGGTGTAGATTTTAAAGGAGCAGAATTTAAAAATGTTATATTTGTATGCACAGATATAAGTAAAGCTATAAACTTAAATTTATCTGACGATGTTAAGGTATTTGATGAAATGCCAGAGTTAGAAGTTAGTGAAGAACTAGAAAATGCTGCAAAAGCTGCAATGAACAATAGTTATATAAAAACTGCAAGGGTATTAGATACAAAAGATGGTTCTGTGAGTCCTATAAGTATGATGATATTATTAGAAAATTTTGATGAGCAAACTTTAATAAAAGGTTTAGGTATTATTGAGGAAAACTTAGATAAAGATTTTTGTACATTAAGCTATATAATTAAATCTTTACAAAAGTATCAATCAGAAGGAATTCTTTAAAATTATAATTTATAAAACCGTGTAAAGATGTATTTCTTAACACGGTTTTTGTTGTATAATCAAATACGTAAATATAATTAGGGGATGATAAATTTGAATAATTAT
>NZ_DATIRC010000308.1:0-15890 GCF_035470145.1 Romboutsia sp. | reverse complement strand
CTCTATATCCATCTTTTAATGCTTTTCCAACAAATGTTTCACTTTCCCCATTGTGATATGGATATGCTGTGTCTATGTAATTAACTCCATTATCTATAGCATATCTTATCATTTCTAAAGATTTAGTTTCATCTATTTTTCCGTCTTTTTTTGGAAATCTCATACACCCAAAACCTAATATTGATACTTCTTCATTAGTTTTCCCTAATTTTCTATATTTCATATACTATCGCTCCCCCCATTTATATCTTGTTAATTATATAATACATTATTTTATATGTTTATTTAAAGAATGAATATATATTTATAAAAAAAATGCTTTAATTATGAATCAAATCTTGATTTATATCTATTAACAAGGTATCCTATTTAGAGGACTTAAAATTTATACCTAAAATTAAATTATAAAACTAATTGGAGAGTGATGGAAAATGGATCACAGTCCGTTGCGGAATGTGGAGCTTCATAACTATCACTTATTATTATCTTAATTTGAACTAATTTCTTTATTTTCATTATATAAATTAGTCATTTAATAGATAATACTAAGTGATGAGATTTATATAAAATTGAATAAAGGATGTGTTGCCATGATAAGATACTATAAGACTATTGACAACAAATTGGAAAAGCTAAATTCTTTCGAAAGTGGCTGTTGGATAAATCTTGTTGAACCAAATCAAAGTGAAATCAATGATATTGTTACTTTGTTAAATATAGATGTTGAAAGTATAAAATCAGCACTTGATGAAGAAGAACGTTCAAGAATAGATGTAGAAGCTAATCATACACTTATACTTATAGATATACCTGTGGATGAAAGTGACAGTGATTCTTCTCATTATTCAACTATACCTCTTGGTATTATAATAGTTGATGATGCCATTATAACAGTTTGTACTGCGCAAACTAAGATTTTAAATGACTTTATTGTAGGACATATCAAGGATTTTTGTACTTATAAGAAGACTCGCTTCATTCTTCAAATTCTTCATAAAAATGCAAGTTACTATCTATACTACCTAAGAAGAATAAATAGAATGACAACTGTTATAGAAAGAGAAGTTGCTAAGTCTATGAAAAATCGAGAACTTATACAACTTCTAGAACTAGAAAAATCTCTAGTATACTTTTCTACTTCTTTAAAAGCAATTGAACTAGTTTTAAATAAAATGGTTAGAACGACTAGTATAAAAAGGTATCCTGATGATGAAGACTTACTTGAAGACGTTATCGTTGAAAACAAACAGGCCTTAGAGATGGCTACAATCTATGGAGATATATTAAGCAGAATTATGGATGCTTTTAGTGCAATTATAAGTAATAATCAAAATAATGTTATGCAATTTTTAACTTCTGTTACTTTAATATTCTCTATTCCAACTATAATATCGGGTTTCTTTGGAATGAATGTAGGCGGTATTCCTTACGCAAATGATATAAATGGATTTTGGATTGTAATGTTAATTACTACTTTAATTTGTTTGGTAATTACATTTTTCATGTCTAGAAATAAATTGTTATAACTTTTCATCTTTTTAGATAATTTTTATTGCAAATTTTTACATTCCATAATACAATGATAGTATAATTAAATTTAATTCCCTGAAGGGGAGTAGCTTACACTTTTGTGGATAATCAGTCGTCATTTCGGTGTTTTTAACACCCGGTTGATTAAGCAAGTTTATACTTGAAAGCAAGACCTTCAAAACAGGTTTTTATCTGTTTTGGGGGTTTTTTTAATGTATTATATATACTGGAGGTATTATTATGAATTATATTTTATTAATAGTAGGATTTTTCTTGCTTGTAAAAGGAGCTGATTATTTTGTTGATGGCTCTTCTAACATAGCAAAAACTTTAAAAATCCCACCTATTATAATAGGTCTTACAATTGTAGCATTTGGTACTAGCGCGCCTGAGGCTGCTGTTAGTATAACTGCTTCTCTTGATGGTCAAAATGGTATGGCTATGGGAAATGTTCTTGGTTCTAATATTTTTAATTTATTAATGGTTGTTGGAGCTGCAGGATTTATAAAGACTTTACATGTTGAAAAGTCTATTTTATCTAAGGAATTTCCATTCTTATTACTAGCGTCAATCTTAATGATAGTTTTATCAGCAGATATGATTTTGACACATTCTACAACTAATATGTTAAGTCGCTTTGATGGTTTAATATTATTAATTTTATTTGTTGGTTTTGTATATTATTTAATAAAAATGGCACTTAAAGCTAGAAATATTTCGTTAGAAGAAACTTCTATTTCAATAGATGCTGATGTTGTTGTAAGTACTTTAGAACAACCTATTTCTAAATCAATTATATATTCAATATGTGGTATGGTTGCTATAATATTTGGTGGTAAATTGGTTGTTAGTTCTGCTTCGTATATAGCTTCTACATTCGGCGTTAGCGACCAATTAATAGGTCTTACTGTGGTAGCTATTGGAACTTCTTTACCTGAGTTTGTAACTTCTATTATAGCTGCTACAAAAGGTGAAAGTGATATCGCACTTGGTAATGTCATTGGTTCTAATATGTTTAATATATTATTCGTTCTTGGTATATCAGCATTTATATCTCCAATGGCTATAGAACCTAAGTTGATTATAGATGGTATATTCATGATTATAGTTACTTGTTTAACTTATTTCTTCGCTATTAAAAGAAAAGATGTTAATAAAGCTGAAAGTTTAATTTTAATAGGTCTTTATTTATCTTATATGACTTATTTAATAATGACTGCATAATATTAAAATTCGCTTAGCTCATATCGCCAACGATATACCTCCGCTACCGCGTCAGGTACATCCGTTGCTCAAAAGGTACTTGTTAAAAAAGCTATCTCCTTAAATGTTTTTTCATTTGGAGATAGCTTTTTGGTTATTTATGATCTATATCTATTATCATATCAGTTATTAAACCTTCAAATAAATCTTCTAAATTTTCTTCAATTTCTAGTATATACATTGGCACATAGTCTTCATCATCTATTGGTATTTCTAATTCTTTAAATGGTGCTATAAGAACTTCATCAAAGTTTATGCTAAGCTTAGGTATAGTGTTTAATATTTCTTTAGAATCATCATAATCCTCCTCAGCTAAAGCCTTATACATATCTAAACTTTTTTTATAATAAAGACCTGCTAACATATATTCACACTTTTTATTACCTAATTTAAATCCTTCTGCATAATACTTTTCTGCTTCACTGTATTCATTTAGCTTTAAGCTTAATTGACCTAAGTTGTAAATAGATTCTTCACATTGATTAAGTCTTGCTTTTTCATACCAAAACTTTGAATTAACATAGTCCCTATAAAAAATATCATATATGACTCCTAACATGTGCTGAGAATATATATTGTCTTCATTAGCTGGTGTTTCAAACATTTTTTTTGCTTCTTCATAATTTTCATCTTCAAAGTATATTCTTCCTAAATGGATACGTGCATTCATATGACTTTTTTGTGAAGCTATTTCAAAATATTTTTTCGCATTTTGTTTATCATTCATATCTTCATATATACATCCTAGCTTATAGCTTGCTTGTATATCGTTATTTTCACTTGCTTTTGTATACCAAACTATCGCTTCTTCAAAATTTTCTCCATCTTCATATATATTTCCAAGCTTTATTTGACATGATAATTTATCAGCATTTCGTAAATAATATGAAAGTGCTCTTTCCATATCACCTCTTTGAAAATATAAGTCTCCTATGTTTTCAATAGCCTCTTTACATCCATCTACTATGGCTTCTTCATAATATTTTATAGCTTGTTCATAACTTTTTTCTTCAAAATAAAGACCTGCTAAGTTATTTTTAGCTTCTACCATATTATCATTAGCTGCCATTTCATAATAAGTTTTTGCTTGCTCTATTTCATTTTTTTTGTTATATAAATTACCTAATCTATACTTTGATAAAGTATGTTCTTTTTCAATACTTTTTTTATAGTACTGTATTGCATCTTGGTACTCTTCATCTCTTTCATATATGTACGCTAATCTATATTGAGATTTAACACATTTATTATCTGCACTTTTTATAAAGTATCTTTGTGCTTCTTCATAGTTTTCACTAATTTCCATCATTAAACCTATATTGCAGCATCCTTTTATATGTCCTACCTTATGCAGATACTTATATAAACTTATAGCTCCTTTTTCATCGTTATCTCTTTGGTTTAAAACTGCTAAATTAAACTTGCAATCTTCATCTAATAAAACTGAACCTTTTTTGTAACATTCTATAGCTTCTTCTTGCTTTCCAATTGTATAATACAAAACCCCTAAATTAAAACAAGCTTTAGCAAAATTAGCTTCATATGCTTCTTTTAACCATTTTTCACTTCTTTCATAGTCTTTTAATTTAAAGTGTACTACTCCTAAATTATTTTGTGCTTGCAAGTCTCCTGCGTTGGCTAATTTTTCATACCAATAAAGAGAGTATTCATATCCTTTTATGTTAAAGTACATACTACCTAAATTAAGAGCTGCACTTTCATATCCATTTTTATAAGCTAAAGTGTACCACTTTTCGGCTTCATTATATTGTCCCCTAGAGTAATATATATTTCCTAAAGTATATTGAGACTTTACATATCCAAAATCTGCTGCTTGTATATATGCTTCTATAGCTTTATCTATTTTGCCCATTTTTTCATAAAATGCTCCTTTAGTATGAGATACCTTTGGATCATGATGTATTTTTTTTATATTTTGTATTGAAAATTTTGTACTTTTCATATTAAACTCCCTATTTAAATTTACACTTTTTTTATGTTAATTATATAATAAAAATAATTTTTCTAATTAATATTTTTTCTTTTGTAATTATATTGTAATAATAACTATAATATTGGTATTTTATCTAATTTGTATAATATAATTTTTATTTTAATATTATAACACTTAATATAATATTCCCAATATACTATATCTTATTTTATTAAAAATAAAATATACTTCACTATATAACTTACTATAATTTTATTTTTTACAATTTTATATTACATAGTAATAATAAACAATATATTATATAATGGTATGTATGGGAGGTATTTATTATGAATTTAAGTAATGTATTTGTTCAAGTTTTAATTTTATTTATTTTAATCTTAATTGGATATATAGCTCGAAGAAAAAATTTATTAGATGAGCATACTACATCCAAACTTTCATCTTTGACAATGAGTATTTTTCTTCCTGCTATGATTATTAATTCTATGCAAATAGATTATAATCCAGAAATGGTTGATAAAATAATTAAATTATTAATAATATCTATTGTTATGTATACTTTTTCTTTTTTAATTGCTTATTGTTTAAAGTTTATATTTAAGTCATCAAAAGATATTGGAATTTATCAGTATATAATTATGTTTTCTAATGTAGGATTTATGGGGTATCCTGTTGTAGAAGCTATTTTAGGTAAAGAAGCTGTATTTTATACTGCTATATTTAATTTGCCTTTTAATTTACTTATAATAACTATCGGAACTTATTTTTTATCTAAAGGTAAAAATGATTATTCATTTTCATTTAAATCTTTTATAAATCCTGTTATTGTATCTATATTTATTGGTTTAATTCTTTTTATCTCTAGCATTAAACTACCAGTTTTTATTAATAAACCCATTGCAATGTTAGGTAATATTACTACACCTATTTCTATGTTAGTTATAGGAAGTATGCTTTGTGCTTCTTCTGCTAGTGAGTGCTTTTTTAATAAAAAGTTATACTTTGTAAGTTTTATTAGATTAGTATTTCTCCCTTTTGCCATTTATCTGTTATTTAAAGGGCAAATACAAGATAGTTTATTATTATCTATACCAATTGTAATATCTTCTATGCCTGCTGCAGCTAATACAGCTATAATGGCTAGTGAGTATGATGCTAATGCTACTCTTGCATCTCAGGCAGTATTTTTCACAACATTATTTTCTATTATTACAATACCTTTAATAAGTATGTTTTTAGTAATTTAGTTTTTAGTGTTCCTTATGTTTGATAAACTCATAATATATAGTAGTTAGATTTAATTTGTAGTATAATAGTCTAATCTAATTGTATACTTGCATTAAAATATATAAGATACTAATATATAGTATAGGAGGAGTTTTATGGATATAGATTTAATTTTTAAGATTGCATGGTTGATAGTTGCCGTTGGCATTTCTATAAAAGCTATAAAGGCTATATCAGGATTTGTTTTTAAAATGGCCTTTATTCTCCTTATAGTTTTGCTTGTTTATAAAATGTTTATATAAATGACTATAGATTATCTCTATAGTCATTTTTTATATATTTATATATGATTATAAATATGACCCCAACTAACTAATTGTCAGTTGAGGTCCATTTTTTAAATTTATATACTTTTTATCCTATA
The DNA here is from genome assembly GCF_035470145.1 of Romboutsia sp. Classification (GTDB taxonomy): domain Bacteria; phylum Bacillota; class Clostridia; order Peptostreptococcales; family Peptostreptococcaceae; genus Romboutsia_D. The sequence goes on along the minus strand of NZ_DATIRC010000308.1, from coordinate 9,489 downwards.
AATTTATTTTAAGTTTTTTAACTAATTTAACACCTAATATCCCACCTGTAACTAAAGATGGTAAGAATACCCACCCAGATAAAGACATATTCGATATACCAGAATATAATGCACCAATATTACATCCTAAAGCTATTCTAGCACCATATCCCATCATTAAACCACCTATAGCATAGAATATAATATCTCTTAGCTTAAAGTTTCTCTTAAATGAGAATTTACCTGCTAATAATAATGATAATGTAGCACCTAATAATATACCTGCATTTCTCATTGAACCTGGATCATTAAAGAATCCTGCCTTCATTGTTTCCATTCTTCCTTCAAACCATGGCCAAGTAGATATATCTATTATTCCTAATAAACTATCATAGAACCATCCAGCCCATTGAGCAAATATAGCAGTTACTCCCCAACTTGTACCTGTTGTAGTAAGTATAGCTGTGAACATAATCATTAAACATACTGCACCAGTATAAAATGACCATCTTTTTACAAAGAATTTATGATACGTTTCTTGACTAAAGAATTTATAATCTTTAGCTTCTGGTAATTCTTGTTCCCACTGTGCATAAGTTTCATGAGTGAAAGTACCTTCTTTTTTTCTCTTATTTTCATATTTTTTAGCTATTATATACATTGCTAAGAAACCTAATAATGATATTATTATTGTTCCTAAATATCCAAATACATCTGGTAAATAAAGTTGTTTGTGTATTTCAAAGAATATACTTCCTTTCCACCAAGGCATATCATGAGCACCCCATAATGCACCTGTAGAGAAGAAGAATAATACTATTAATCCTCTACCTTCACCTTCTCCAGCATCAGTTAATGTACCTGAAGCGCACCCTCCACCAAGCATCATACCTATACCGAATAATATACCACCTATTATTGTAGCTAAATTAGCTGGCTCAACATAATCAGAACCAGGTATTACAGCTGCTCCACTTTCAACAGCTCTATAATATACATCTGCTCCGTTTAAAGCATGTCCATAATGTATAACAGCTGTAACTATTAAAGTAATTGAAAACATAAATAATAACGCTTTTGTTAAACTGCTATCACCTGTTAAGTAAATCTTTCTTATACCACCTGCAAATCCAAATCTTGATCTTTGCATAACATATCCTATTGTAAGACCTATAACTAGATGTAGACCTAGTGCATAGTTTTTATTGTATTGGAATATTCCAAACACAACTAAAGCCGCTAATAATGCAAACCCTATAAATACCTGATTCTTGTTAATTTCATATGTGTGGTTTTGTGTTTTGTCTGATTTCACAGTTGTCATATAATATCTCCCTCTTTTTATTAATTTTTAATTTAACATGTATATTTAAGATATCACTTGTAGTTACTTATATAGTGTAATTACAAGTGTATTAAAATAAATTTAATTATTAGTTAAAGTTATATTCTGTAACTATATTATTGTGCTCCTTTACCTCATTATCAAAATGATAATTACAACTCTATAATATCATTATCATTTTGATAATACAATATGTAAATTTTTCTTTTTATAAAAACTTAAAAATCATGATATAAATCTATATGTGTAAATCATTATAAATTTATGATGTGTTGCAATTCTTCTTTGTCTCTAATAATAGTGCATAAATCGTACAGCAAAGGTGATGTTTTTTGAACACTAAAAAACACCTACTTTAAAAGTAAGTGCTTTAGATACTAATTATTTTTACATTTTTTTACTATTCATATTAGCTTTATTTTTTTCTTTATTTGTATTATTTGAAGTATTTTTTATAAACTTGTTGCAATCAGGTTTATGTTCAATTGTCAATTGATGGTCCCCTGTTCCTCCACATAAAGCACAACTAAACATATTGCCACTTTTTATTAATTCCATTTTTTTACCATTCATATCAGCTATAAATTTTTCTTTATTTATATTATTTGTATTATTCATAAGTTATCACCTCAAAGAGTAGGTTTTGTAAATATAATATTTTTATACATAAATTTAAATTATATCAAAAAAGCCTATATATTATATGGTTTGTTTCTATATGAACACTATATATAATGTTTTATTTAACATAAAATATGCCACCAAGTTGAGCTTATCGGTGGCATATAATCATTTTATATACTTTTAAATTTATTGAAACTACTTACTTTACAGTCTTCAAATCTATATAAGCTTCTATCTGTGGAATGTAAAGCATACTATCTTCTTTCATATGTGTGTTTCCAAATTCCTTAAGCTCTAAACCTTCTTTATCTTTAGTTATTTTATATTTTATAATTTCACTACCTTCATTTATACTAGCGTGAAAGAACATTCCTTCATATTGTTTAAATCTAAAATTAAAGTTATCTCTTGTAAGTTTGATAGTTATGTTTTGCATAATATATCCTTTCTATTAGTACCTTATTTAAATTTATTTCATTATATCACATGTATAATCTTTCCTCAAATACTCCATTATCTTATAATATAAATATATTATGTGTGAGGTGATTATTATAAAGAAATTAAAATTGTTTTCTTTAATACTTTTTCCATTAGCCTTGATTCTTAATTTTATAGGCTCAAAGTTTCCAGATTTAATTGATAAGTACTACTCTTGTTTTATAAATAAATTTACAGTACAAGTACTTAGTAAAATAAGTGGATTTTTTCCTTTTTCTTTATATGAAGTTACTATGTATTTAATAGTTTTTTCTATATTATTATTTATAATACATATTATTATAAATACTTTTAAAAATTCGATTTACTCATATCGCAAACGATATGGCTCTCGTAGACACTTTTTTATATCCGTTGCTAAAAACTATATACTTAATATTTTAAGCATTTTATCTATAGCTTATTTTTTATTTATAGTTTTATGGGGATTAAATTATAATAGAGTTCCTCTACAAACTACTCTTATAAATAATTACAATTTAAGCTTTAATAAAAACATATCAAGTGTTAAGTACAATGCTAAAGATTTAGCTAAATTGTATAATTTTTTAATAAATAAAGCTAATGAAACTCGAAAATCTGTTTTAGAAAATAATAAAGGCGTTATGAAAGCTAACAGTGATTATAAGGGAATTATTGATAGAGCAAAGTTAGGCTATGATAATATAGATAATATTTTACCTCAGACTGTCGGTAGTTATGCTAATCCTAAATATGTACTATCTTCTAATTTAATGTGCTATACAGGTATAACTGGTATATATTTTCCTTTTACAGGTGAAGCTAATGTAAATGTGGCTATTCCTGATATTTATATACCTTCTACTGTAATTCATGAAATGGCTCATCAAAGAGGATTTGCTAGTGAAGATGAAGCTAATTTTTTAGGTTATTTAGCTTCTATAAACCACCCTGATATAGATTTTAATTATTCAGGATATATACTTGCACTAAATCATACTGCTAATGCGCTTTATAAAGCTGATTATGATACTTATGTTACTCTTACTAAAACTATGTCTGATGATGTTAGACGTGATTTAATTAATAATAATCAATTTTGGGATAAATACGAAGGAAAAGTTGATGAGATTTCAAATCAGTTTAATGACTCTTATTTAAAAGCTAATGGTGTTAAAGAAGGCACTGCTAGTTATGGTAAGATGGTTGACTTACTTTTAACTTATTATAAACTTTATCCTGAAAAGTAAAAATCTGCTCTGAGCCACGTGTGGGCGAACCATTTTGCTCATGTCGCCAACGACCTTGGAAGGCCGGTCCGTTGCTTAAGCTTAGTGGTTGGGTTTATAAAAATTATATTTTACCATTAAAGTCTCTACTATTCATTGTAAGCTTTATTCATTCAGCCAATATATTGATTTAACAACATATTGGCTAAGAATTTAAAAGTTATATTTTATGCAAATCCTATTTATACTTCTAACTCCAATCAATTCTACATTAGATGAGATATAATGCTCCTTGGGCTTTATTTTTTTTGTTAAGTCTGTACTTAAATATTTTTTATTATCATCAGCAAACACAGTAGCTACTGTTGAATTTAAACCTAACTTATCTTGTATTACTATAGCCCCTATTAAATTTGCACCAGATGAAGGACCTACACCCATACCTAAATTTGAAGCTAATTTTTGAGCCATAATATAAGCATCCGAATCATCTACAATGACAATATTATTTAATTCATTTAAATTTACAATCTCTGGCTTAGTTCCAGAAGATATTCCTGGAATAGATTCTGGAACTACATAATTTTCATTTGAATCATCATTTATAAAATCATTTTCTTTATCTTCATATAAATATGCATTATTATCATACCTAGCGTATATATTTCCCTTTTCTCTAAAAGGTTTTACACTTTTAGGTTGTACTGGAAATACTCCTATATATGGATTTTTCTTTCTTAAATATCTTCCAGTACCCATAATAGTTCCACCTGTTCCAATTCCTGCTACAAAAGCATTTGCAACTTTGTTTATACTTTTTAATTGTTGCCATATTTCAGGCCCAGTAGTACAATAATGAGCTTGGGGATTCCATGGATTTGCAAATTGATCTGGATAATATACGTTGCTTTTTTGACCTTCTATTTTAGCTAATCTTAGACATTCTTCAAATCCGCTATCAACTAAATTTAATTTTGCACCAAAACTTTCTATAATTTGTTTTCTCTCTAAACTTTCAGAAGATGGCATATAAATTGATACCTCATGATTTAAAAATGTTCCCATAGCTGATAAAGCTATTGCTGTGTTTCCACTACTTGCTTCTACTATTTTATATCCTGGCTTTAATTCTCCAGTATTATATGCATTTCTTAATATGTTTATTTGCATACGATCTTTTATACTTCCTGTCATATTAAAATTTTCTACTTTAGCATAAACATATCTTACTTGCCCTTTGTATTTGAATATAACTTCTATCATAGGTGTGTTTCCTGTTAAATAAGCTATGTCTTTTGGCATTGTTTTATATTTATACATCTATATCTCCTTATACTTCATAAATTTTATTTACTATAAAAAATTTATGAGTTTATAAGTATATATATAACTATTTACATTCTATATTCCCAAGGTTTTAAACTTTCCTCACATGTATCTTTATGACTTTCAACATTATGAGTACACATAATGGCAAATGACCAAATCTATGCATACGTTTATAATTTCATTGAATGATATTGCAAAAAATAAGAGGAATATATAATTTTCTATAATTATATATTCCTCTTATTAATTTTAAATATTTGATTTTTTATATAAACTTATCTGTATTCGTCAGTCTCTGTTGGTAATCCCTTTTTACTTAATTTAGCTTCTACAATATCTTTTATTACTGAGTAAATTATAGCAAATAGCGGAACACCTATAATCATTCCAACAAGTCCTAATAATTTTCCTGCTACTAATAACGAGAATAATATCCAGAAAGCTGATATTCCTATAGAGTCTCCTAATATTTTAGGCCCTATAATGTTACCATCTACTTGTTGTATTACAACTATTATAACTAAGAACCATAATGCTTTTACTGGTGATACAAACATTATTATTATAAATGATGGTATAGCTCCAATGAATGGTCCAAAAAACGGTATAATATTAGTTATACCTATTATTACAGATACAAGTGTAACGTATGGTATTTTAAACACTGTTAATATAATAAATGTTAATATACCTATTATAACTGAATCTATAATTTTCCCACTTATAAACTTACCAAATGTATCATTACTTCTATGTGTTAATTCCACTGCTATTTCTGCATGTTTTTTAGATAGCAAAGCATATGTAATTTTTTTGCTTAAAGCACAGAAGTTTTCTTTATCTGCTAATAAATAAATCGATACTACTATACCTAATACTATATTCCATATACTTGACGCTATATTTTTAAGCGTGTCTCCTAATATCGGAAATAAATTAGTTATTACATCTATTGTGTAGTCTACAAATTCATTCCACTTCTCAATAGCTAATTTTAAATATTCATTATTTGTATCTATATTTGATGTTAATTCGTCTAATAATTTAGTTACATTTGTTACATATGATGGTATGTCATTTACTAGACCTGATATACTATCTGCTATTTGTGGAAGTACAAACTGAACAAATACTGATAGTATTATAAAGGCTGTTATGTATGTAAGTAAAATACTTATTCCCCTTTTACCTTTTTTTCTCATATTCTTAATTCCATCAAATACTAAAACTTTCTCTTCGAAAAATACTAATATAAAGTTTAATAGATACGCTATTACAAACCCTATTATAAAAGGTTGTAACGTTGCTATTATCCAACTTATTTTATCTGTAAATGCACTCATTTTATCCATTATGCTATAGAAAACTATACTACAACATACTACTATAAATGAATAAACTGCTATTGTTGTATATCTCTTATTCCAGTCTATTTTCATATTTCCTCCCTATTTTTACATAACTCTATTTTTAAATTATAACCTTTTATACACATTTAATGTCAATATTACTTAATTATTTAATATTTTCTTAACATATTTTATTAGGTATTGTAAAAGTAATATATCATATATATTTTACTTTGTCATTACATTTCGACATTAGTATATTTAAATTTTTATTCATATTAAATTTGCTATTTGGTGTCTCATTTTTGTCCTTTTAATCATATATCTATACTATGTAGTGATACTACTAATTAAAATATTTAACATGGAGTGTTGTATATGCATAAAGACTGTATGAGTAAAGACAACTATTGCAACAAAGATTATTCTAAACCATCTTGTAAGACACCTAAATATTATGGCAAATCTTATGATTGTGAAGAAAAACCTGTAAAAACTAAAAAACAAAGTTGTAAAGATATGAGCCCAAATATATATCCTATGTTTATATATCCTGTAAATTTATGCGATTGCCAAATCTATAGTATATTATGCAGTTGCATAGGTAAAGTTGTGGGATTAAAGTTAGAAGATAGCGATTGCGTCTTAAGACTTCGTATTTATAAAGTTAATCAGTGTGCTGTTATGGGGAAAACATCATCAGGAAAAGGTCCTATTTATGTGAAATTAAATTCAATTCAATATGTAGATTTAGGAAAAGAAACTTATGTAAATCCATTATGTAATGTTGGTGGTGCTGTTGGTATGCCTGGTCCTATGGGTCCTAAAGGGGACAAGGGCGATAAAGGCGATATGGGTCCTAAAGGTCCTAAAGGCGATAAGGGGGATATGGGTCCTCAAGGTCTTAAGGGGGATAAAGGCGATATGGGTCCTCAAGGCCCTGCTGGCGCTACTAGTGCTAAAGGAGATAAAGGGGACATGGGTCCTAAAGGCGACAAGGGCGATAAAGGCGATATAGGTCCTATGGGTCCTCAAGGCGCTAAAGGCGACAAGGGCGATGTAGGTCCTACTGGTCCTCAAGGTCCTAAAGGCGACAAGGGCGATAAAGGTGATATAGGTCCTATGGGTCCTCAAGGTCTTAAAGGAGACAAAGGTGATAAAGGGGACACAGGAGCTGTAACTGCTCCTACTAAGGAAAAATATATGCCACCAAAAAAAGTTCCTTATAAAAAATAGTCTCTAATTTATAAATATAAAAAGGAAGCCTTCAAGCTTCCTTTTTTGTGATTATTTAATTTTATACTTATTTAAACTATTATATTTTTTCAATCCATTTTTTACTTTCTAAGCAGATATCTTCTTTTTTAAGAATTGCTGAAACTACTGCATATCCATCACTTTCTAATACCTTCAATTCATCTAAATTATTTAAATCAATTCCACCTATTAAAACAATTGGAATATTAACTTCTGACTTTATTTCTCTTACAGTGTCAAAAGATACTACTTTTGCATCTAACTTAGTAGAAGTACTATACATAGCTCCTACCCCTATATAATCAGCTCCATCTTCTTTAGCCTTCTTAGCTTCTTTTAGATTCCTAGCTGAAACACCTAATATCTTATCTTCTCCTATTAACTTTCTAACAGATTTTGCATCTATATCACTTTGTCCTACATGAACTCCATCAGCATCACAAAGCATTGCAATATCTACTCTATCATTTATTATAAAGCTAACATTATATTTTTTAGTTAATTCTCTTAGCTTCATAGCTTTTTCTAAAAATTCACTACCTGATGCATTTTTTTCTCTTAACTGCACCATAGTAACTCCACCTTTTATAGCATCTTCTATACATTTATAAAAATCTCTATTTTTTAAAATATCACTATCTGTTACTAAATATAACTTTAACGCTTCTTTTTTATTATTTTTCATAAATCAACTTCATTAGCTACAATTAACTTAACTAATGCTCCCCTTTTCTTATTTATCAAAATTATAAAAGTGATGAACAGGCCCTACTCCATGACCTATATCAAAACTATTTTTTATAGCTTCTGTTATGTAATTTTTACTAAGTTTAACTGCTTCTTTTATCTCATATCCTAATGCTAAATGAGAAGCTATTGCAGAAGATATAGTACAACCTGTTCCATGAGTATTTTTTCTGTCTAATCTTTTACTTTCATAAACTTCAAATACATCTTTTCCAATTAATAAATCTATAGCATCTCCATCTAAATGTCCACCTTTCATTAACACATATTTAGGTCCCATTTGTAGAATGTCTTCCCCTGCCCTACGCATATCTTCTAAAGTTTTTATTTTTATACCTGTTATATCTTCTGCCTCTTCTACATTTGGAGTTATTAGATATGCCATTGGTATTAAATGTTTTATTAGATTTTCCCTAGCTTCTGGTCTAAGTAAGCTATATCCACTCTTTGATATCATAACTGGATCTACTACTAAGTTTTCTGGTTCATATTTTTTTAAAGTATTTGCAATTTCTAAAATTATCTCTGGACTTGATACCATGCCTATTTTTACAGCTTTTGGTCTTATATCATCAAATACTACTTCAATTTGTTTTTTTATTATATTTTGACTTAATTCTTCTACCTCAAATACACCTTGTGTGTTTTGTGCTGTTATTGCTGTTATTACACTCATTCCATAAGTTCCTATAGCACTAAATGTTTTTAAATCAGCTTGTACACCAGCTCCTCCACTACAATCTGACCCTGCTATTGTAAGTGTTGGTATTTTATAATTTCTCATATTTGTCCCCCTTGATTATAGTCTATAAAATCAGTGTTACTCAAAAAAGCCATACCTGATTTAGGTATGGCTTGATTACACTTATAAATATATTATATATTCAAATTCATGTATAAGCTTTCCTACGCTGGCATTATCCAGATCAGGTATAAGGGTCGGTAAATCCTCTCAGCCTTTTGGCTCCCCTAGCTATTCTATTTACAAGTTAATTATATTACTTTTTATTTTATTGTCAATCATTTGTTATTTTATGTTACTTTGCTTGTTTTATTTTAGTTCCTCTTAGTCTAACTACATTTGCTGCTACTCCAACTACTGTAGCCCCCTGTGGTACATCTTTTATAACTACTGCATTTGCTCCTACTTTTGAGTTAGAGCCTATAT
>NZ_DATIRC010000307.1:0-6436 GCF_035470145.1 Romboutsia sp. | reverse complement strand
TGTAACTCATGATATGGATGAAGCTTTAAAAATAGCTGATAAAATTTGTATTATGGACAACGGTAAAATAGCTCAATATGATACGCCTGAAAATATCTTAAGAAACCCAGCAAATGAATTTATTCAAGACTTTATAGGATTAGATAGAGTTTGGAGTAATCCAGAATATATAAAAGCAAGAGATATTATGATAAAGGATCCAGTTTCTGCTAAACCATCAAGAACCATAATTCAAGGAATTGAAATAATGAAAACTAGTAAAGTAGATAGTTTATTAGTAATAGACAAAGAAAATAAATTAGAAGGAATTGTTACCGTAAAAGATATGAAGTCAAATATTAATAAAAGTACATCAATAGGTAAAGTAATGTCAACCGAAGTTTTATTTGTAAATGAAGAGGATAATTTAGTAGATATACTAAGTGTTATGAATGAACATGAAGTCGGATATATACCAGTAGTGTCAAATAATAATAAATTAGCAGGGCTAATTACAAGAAGTAGCTTAATTTCAGTTTTAAGTGAGCAGTTCTTAGAAACGGAGGTGAGTGTTCTTGGATAAAATAATAGAATTATCAATACAACATATAAATCTTACAGTAATAGCAATCTCAATAGCCATCCTAGTAGGAGTACCACTAGGAATAATTATATCTAGAGTAGAGCCGGTTAGAAAAGTAATATTAGGCTTTGTAAATTTAGTGCAAGCAGTACCATCAATGGCTCTACTTGGATTACTTGTGCCAATACTTGGAATAGGAAGTAAGCCTGCGATATTTATGGTTGTTATGTATTCATTACTACCAATAGTAAAAAATACATATATAGGAATCTCAACCATTGATCCAGTTATACTAGAATCATCAAAAGGAATCGGTCTTACTAAAAATCAGACTTTATTTAAAATACAATTACCACTAGCATTACCAATAATAATGGGTGGAGTTAGGATATCAGCAGTTACAGCTGTTGGACTTATGACATTAGCCGCATTTATTGGTGCTGGAGGATTAGGATATTTAGTATTCTCAGGAGTGCAAACAGTTAACAACACTATGATATTACAAGGTGCAATACCAGCATGTTTACTTGCATTAGTAGTAGATTATGTATTTGGTAAAATTGAATTAGCAGTTACACCAAAAGGATTAGACCCTAAAGCTACTAAAAAGAATTCTACAGCACTTAAAGTAATGGTAGTAATAGTTATAGTGGCACTATTATTTACAACTTTAAAACCAATGTTTACGAACAAAACAGAAGATACAATAACTATAGGTTCTAAAAACTATACAGAACAACTTATACTTGGAAATATGTATGCAGAATTAGTAGAAGAACATACGGACTTAAAAGTAGATAAAAGGTTAAACTTAGGTGGTACAACAGTTGCATTTAATGCACTTACAACTAATGAATTAGATATGTATGTTGATTATACAGGAACTATGTTAGTAAATATATTGAATGCTGAACCAATTAAAGATGCACAAAAAGCTTATGATTATACAAAAGAAAAGATGAATACTGAATATAACTTATCAGTACTTGATCAACTAGGATTTAATAATACTTATACTTTATCAATGATGCCTGAGGTGGCTGAAAAGTATAATATAAATACTATATCAGATTTAGCAAAATATGCAGATGAATTAGTTGCGTCTCCAACTCTAGAATTTGAAAACAGAGAAGATGGACTAATAGGATTAAGTAAGCTTTATAATATGAAATTTAAAAGTGTTAAATCAATGGATGGAGCTCTTAGATACACTGCATTAGATAACAATGAATGTCAAGTTATAGATGCTTTTTCAACAGAGGGACTTCTTAAAAAGTTTGGACTTAAAGTATTAGAAGATGATAAAAACTTCTTTGTTCCTTACTATGCAGCACCTTTAGTAAATAATGAAACTTTAAACAAGCATCCTGAGTTAAAAGACGTATTTAATATGTTATCAGGAAAAATTGATGAAAATACTATGCAAGATCTTAATTATCAAGTAGATGAACTTGGCAAATCACCTGAAGAAGTTGCACATAAATTCTTAGTAGACTTAAAACTTGTGAAATAATAAGGCTAGGCAAATTGCCTAGCTATTTTATATTCTAAGATATTAAAATTTATCCAGTTTATGGATAAGTCTTAATACAAACTGTTAAGCTTGAAATAGCTCGCCAATACGTTGCTCAAGTAACGGACCTGGTTTATAGGTCGTTGACGACATGAAGTGATTCGCCGACACGTCGCTCAAGCGAAGCAAAATTTCATTTAAAGGTAAACGTATAGGAATAGTATCAAAACTAGTATTATCTGCTATGGTATAATAGATAATACTATAATGAAGCAAAGAAAGAGATGACTAAATGACAAAAGTAAATTACTTTAAAAAGAAATCCAAGCAAAAGATTAGTAGATGATTTAAAGCAAGCTTTTGAAGCAAAGCTAAGAGTAAAACCTACAGTCAAAGAAGATAAAGGTTCTAAACTTAGTGAAGAGATTATTAGCTTCATATAAATGCAGGAAAGAAGACAAAGATGAGACCTGTTGATATAGTAGGAACTCTTTGTAGTATTAATGGTATTACTGCAGATGATATAGGTGTTATTAATGTACTTGACGTATCTACTTTTGTGGAAGTATTAAATAACAAAGGTGAAATGGTACTTAAGGAACTACAAACAAAGAGTATAAAAGGTAGGCCTCGTAAAGTTACGAAGGCAGACGTTCAATAAAGTAATAATATTATATACGTAATTCAAAGTAATTAGTTGGAGGGTAGAGGGTTAGGTGAGGCTCGCTCCATCATTATTGAAATCAACAAAAAGGTATTGGCTAAAAAGTCAATACCTTTTTTACTATCATATAAACAAGGTGGTAAATGGAAGCTAATGATATTAAAGTATCTGATTACGGGGCCTAAAAGGCTTATATTTTAACAAGCATTTAACTTCATTATTAATTATTTATGGTATATTTGACATATAAATAGTTTAACAATCGGGAAGGAGTATAGGTTATGAGTAAACCTATTTTGCAACTAGAAGAATCTGAAGAAGTTATAGAGTTAGAAAATATACTACAAAACGAAGATATTATAACTGTATACCAGCCTATAGTATCATTAATAAATGGAAATACAATAGGTTATGAGGCACTAAGTAGAGGACCGCATAAGTCTACATTACAATATCCAGATAAGTTATTTGAAGCGGCTAGAAATCAAAATAAAACTTGGGAATTAGAACTTTTATGTAGGGTAAAAGCTATCCAAAGAGCAAAGAATATAAAAGAAGATGAGTTATTATTTATAAATGTAGACCCTTATATATTTAGAGATGAAAAATTTGAAAAAGGGCTTACAAAAGAGTTTTTATCAAAGCATAATATATCAAGTCAAAATATAATATTTGAGATAACGGAAAAGACAGCAATAGAAGACTATTATACCTTTAAAAAAGCGTTAAATAATTATATTGATCAAGGATTTAAAATAGCAATAGATGATACGGGAGCGGGATATTCAGGACTTAAAACTATAAGTGAGACAAGGCCTCATTTTATAAAAATAGATATGGATATAATAAGAGATATAAATAGAGATACTTTTAAACAAGCACTCATAGAAGCTTTTGTAAAACTATCTAGTGCTACTAATATGATAGTGATAGCAGAAGGTATAGAGACAGAAGAAGAATTAGCTACACTTATAAACCTAGGCGTTTATGCTGGGCAAGGATACTTTTTAAGTAGACCAGATAGTAAAATGAAGGGTATTTGTGATGAAGTAAGAGAAAAAATACATAAATATAATAAGCTGAAAAATAGATCACATAGGAGTAGACGATTTTATATACATAATAGAAGGTCATCAAGAAGACTGTATAAAGCTTTGTAACGGTGTAATAGAAGAATTTGATGAAAATATATTGTTATTTTTAAACATAAATGATAGAAAAAATGGATTAATAAAAAAGGAATACCAGGAAATAGAGGAGCAGAAGTGGCATGTGAAATAGAAAATTTTTTCATCTAATAATAATTGGATGGAGGAACATCTTAATGTATATCCAAGAATAATGTATGCAAATAACATGATAAGTTTATAATAAATTTTATATATGTAATAATAGATTAATAAAACTTATTAGCTTTTATTCTCTCGTTCTGTTATACTTAAATAGCTTTAATAAAGAAAGAGGTGTTTGTCATAATTAATTATAAAACAATAGAAAATAAGTATGAAACTCAAGGTTCAGTTACCCTTATAACAATACTTAAAAAAAACAATACTGAACTTATTGCAAAAATAGATACTGAAGATTTAGAAAAAGTTCAAGCAATGGGAACGTGGTTTGCAGAATGGCACAAAGATTTCAATAGTTACTTAGTTCAAAATTTAACTACAACTAAAGTAGATAAAAAACTAAAAAGTACAAAGAGGAATCTTCAATCTGTAATATTAGATACTGCAGCGAGTGCGCCAATCAGACATATAAATGGAGATACATTAGATAACAGAAAATGCAACTTAGATATAGTTGATAGAAAAGCTAAAAATGAATATGAAGTTATAGATGATGATACTATAGCAGTAATATTAAAAGATAGATATGGCAAAGCTCAAGCAAAAGCTTTAATATCTGCTAAAGACTTAGATAAAGTAGTAAACAAGAAATATACATGGATTTATCACAAGGGTTATAAGCAACCACAAGTAATAGCCCATACTCCTCAAGGAAAAGTACATTTAGAAGATATTATTATGAAGCCAGGTGAAAATATGAGAGTGCATCATATAAACCTAAACCCATTAGATAACAGAAGAAAGAACTTAGAAAACAAACATAAGTAAATATAATATTAGATATTTAGAGAAGCCATAAGGATAAAAAATTGTCCTTATGGCTTTTTAAATAATAGTTTATAATAAAAAATAGGTTTAAAAATTTATAGATAGCAATGAATTAAGTTCTTTGAGTATTAAAGAATCTATCAAGTATATATAATAAAGAAATCAATTTATAGTAAGACGTAAACATAAATAAAGGTATTTCTCTTATTTTGTCGAACTACAAGATAAAGGTAATTTAGGAGGAATAGGGATGAGCACAAGAAATAGATTAAATGATACTATACAGTATTTATATATTCAAATGCTAAATGATGGAATAATGATGGATAGTAAATCACAACAAATACAATATATACTAGATATGATATCAATATTTAACGATGATAAACTAGATATGATTGAAGATATAATAGATAATATAAAGAAGTTTGGATATAACGAAGAGCATGTACTAGCATTATACAGTAAACTACTAGGTTATATAACTAAATCAGATAGTATACTAGATATAGATTATATAGTAGGATCATATAATCCAAGTGGAGAAGTAAACAACCTTATAGGATTATAGTACAACTATTATTAGCTTCAAAGTATTGACTAAATATAGTTCATTTCCTGCAATACAAGAGGTGGTATTTTTTATAGAAGATATTTATGAAAATGAATAAGTAATTATAAGGTATAAATTTTAATATAAAAGGCATGAACTTAAGAATTTAAATCTTAAAATTCATGCCTTTTTTTACTTTGTATAATACGCAATACCAATGCTTCCCGGACCTACATGAAGCCCTATAACAGGACCTATAGGTTGTGTTTTAACTGGTATATTTAACTTTTCTTCTAATCTTTTAGCGATTTTTAAACCTTCTTCTTCACAATTTATATGATGAACAATAACATCGCCTAAACCATTTTTTTCTATATCTTCAAAAACATTATCAACTATAGTGTCGATAGCTTTTTTTCTAGTTCTAACCTTAGTAAATACAGAGGTTTCTCCGTCTTTAACAGTAAGTATAGGTTTTATTTGAAGTATATTTCCTAAAAGCGCAGAAGCACTCCCTATTCTTCCACCTTTTTTTAGATAATCTAGTGTATCTGGTGAAAATAAGAATCCGCTATTATTCAAAGTATTGTTTACTATGTCAACTATTTCATCTTTAGATTTTCCATCAAAAGAAGCCTTAGCTGCTTCTATAGTGGCAAATCCCATTTGCATACAGGTAGTATTAGAATCTATTATAGTAATATCAGCTTGAGGATAATTTTCTAGCACCATATTTTTAATTAAATTAGCACTTGAAGAAGTACCACTCATGCTAGATGATAAAAATATTCCTATTATAGAATCACCACTTTTAATTATATTTTCAAAAGTACTTAACATTTCATCAGGTGTTGGTTGAGATGACTTTGGAATTTCACTTAAAGATTTCATTTCATCATAAAAAAATTTATTATCTATATCTAACTCACGCGTACTTTTATTATTCATAAATACATTTAATGATACAACAGAAATATCATATCTCTGAAGATATTCTGATGGTATATAGGATGTACTATCGGTAATT
>NZ_DATIRC010000306.1:0-2465 GCF_035470145.1 Romboutsia sp. | reverse complement strand
AATGCTAAAAGTGTTTAGGACCCTCTCAATATGAGAGGGATTTTATTATATTAAAAACTTATCTAATTAACATTTTTAGTAAATAAAATGGTAAAATATGAGAATGAATATATAATTAATATAATATAGGGATATATAATTTGGAGGGAAGTATTGAGAGTAATACTAGAGTTAATGAAATAAGTAAATATTTAAATGATTTATACGGTACCGTTGAGTACAAAACTAATCAATACACAGGATTTAAAATAAATTCTAAAATGTATGCAGAAGTACAGTTTAGAAAAGATCATACAAGAATATTAGTAAATAAAAAATATGTAACAAATGAAGAATTAGAAAATCTAAATATAAACATAGTTCCAGAAAGTCATGGATGGACACTTGAAGCTGAAATGAAAATAAGTAACGATGAAGATTTAGAAAGTTACTTAGAAATTATTAAAAGAGCTTATGAAGGAACTAAAAAAGACTATGAAAATCGAATAGATGAATGTATTAAAAAATCGATAGAAGATAGTGGAAAATATATAAGAAATGATATGGAAAGGCAATCTTTTGCATTTGAAAAGCTTTTGGAAAAGTGGGACGAGTTTAAAAAGTTCAATATAAGCAACAATGCTTTAGATGAGTTAAAATCAGATATAGAAACTTCGGGAAAATTTAAAACTCAAGATCTTTTAGATAATTACATAAATGAAGGGGTTAAATATAATTTCTTAAATCTTATAAATGAAGTTTTATCCTACATTGATTTAAATGCTTTTAATAAAAATAAATACAATCAATACGAAGATAAAAGGACGCTTGCTAGAACCAATGTATATCAAAATGATTGGATTAAAAACTTAATAAGCTACAAAAAGTATAATGATTTAAACAAGGTAACAGAAGTTGTAAGAAATGTAATAATGTATATAAATAGCCCAAGTGACAAGATAACAGGATTTAAGAATTCTAAATTAATGCAGTTTTGCAAGTTACTAGATCCAAACACCGGTGTAGAAAACAACTATTCCGCCTTATGTGAAAAAATACATAATGAATTAAAGAAATACAATATAGAAGTTAAAAATGAAAAAAATAGAGGTAGAGTTTATGGAAAGATAATGTTTGATTCTAATTTAGCAAAGCTTTGGGACGTGGAAACTACATATTCAAAAATTCAACCTTATAATATTAAAGGATTATCTAATGAAGAAGTTGATACATATTTAGATAATAACATAATAGCATCTAGTGATAAAAATCTTGAAAGAAGCACTAATTATAATATTTTTTATGTTTTTGATGAATCAAAGAAAGTTATGTTTTTAGGTGTATTTACTTCTAGTGCAACTAAGGATGAAAATGGTATATATTATAGAAGTTTTAAAAAGTTATTAGATCCTGTAGGAAATATAGAGAATTTACCTAAGGACAAGCCATGGGGAAATAAGAAAAGTACTAAGGGTGTTATTGTTGCTAAGAATGAGGAAAATTCAGAGTTTGAAAATAGTGTTTTAAATGAAGTGTTTGATGTAGATGTAGATGAATTATTATCAAAGATAGATAAAATTAATATAGAAGATAAGTCTATAGATTTAAAAAAGCCTGATACAAAAAATGAGGAAGAACCATCAGAACATGATAATTATGAGGAAGATATAGTATTTGAAAAAGAAATAGAAACTCCTTTGAATATAATATTATATGGACCACCAGGTACAGGAAAGACTTATAATACTGTAAATTATGCAGTTAGTATTGTAGAGAAAAAAGAAATTGATGATGTAGTTGAAGAGTGCAAAAAAGATAGAGAAGCCGTATTTAAAAGATATAAAAAGTATTTAGCAGAGAAGAAAATAGTATTTACTACTTTCCATCAAAATTATAGTTATGAAGAGTTTATCCAAGGTATTAGAGCTAATACAAATAACACAGATCAGTTATCATTTGTTAAGCAAGATGGTATTTTTAAAGATTTAGTTGAAAGAGCTAAAAATGATTTAGGTAATTATTATGTAATAGTTATAGATGAAATAAATAGAGGGAATATATCTCGTATATTTGGAGAACTTATAACTTTAATTGAAGATGATAAAAGATTAAATCAAGCTAATGAAACTATGGTAACGCTGCCTTCTAAAGAGGTTTTTGGAGTACCATCAAATATATTTATACTAGGAACTATGAATACAGCAGATAAGTCTATTGCTCTTATTGATATAGCATTAAGAAGAAGATTTGAATTTATACCTATGTATACTGACTATGAAGTTATACCAGATTTTGCAGATATATTAAAACCTATAAATAAAGCTATTTATGATAAGAAAAGAAGTGCTGATTATATTATTGGACATGCTTTATTTGTAAATAAGACTAAGGATGATTTAGAAAATATTATAAATAAAAAGATTCTACCTCTTTTAAATGAGTATTTCTATGGTAATGAAAATGAGATTATAGATGTTTTAGGAAAA
>NZ_DATIRC010000305.1:0-1690 GCF_035470145.1 Romboutsia sp. | reverse complement strand
AGTAATAATATAAAATTTTTAATGGGGGGTGTTAAATATCAGAATTATTCTTTTACCAAAATCCCGTATGGGTAAATGGTCAGTATGGATGAGCTTTTTTTTCATATTAACAAGTATCTTTTTTTATATTTTTGCTGAACTACTTAAGGTTATTACATCTGATATACTGGTTTCAATATTTGGAGGTGCGGCAATTATTATACAAATAATTGCTCTTATCTTCGGTGTTATAGCTGTTGTAAAAAACAAAGAACATTCTTCTCTGGTTTTTTTAGCTATACTTATAGGTTTAGTTGTTCTAGGATTTATTTTTGGTGATATATTAGGCCTTCCTGATATCTAATTGAATCACATTTTTTATATACTATGCGGTGAAAGGAGGAGAAATATTTCACCTCCTTTTATTTTCTATACGGTGTCAAAAATTTACAGTATTGATTTATTTATTTAGATAAGCTATTTCAATATATTAATCAGTGTCATAACTTATTATCAACATTACTTTTCACCAACATAGTTAAAAAATTAAGATTGATTAGTAATTAATAGGTTTATATAAAAAGAGCCAAGAGTGCAAAGAATGCACACTTGGCTTTTCTTAATTTGTCACTATATACGTATCTTTAAAACATTTAGATATAGCTTCATTTTTAAGTTTTACTGTATTAGATTTATCTTTAAAAGTACCTATGCAAACTCTATAAAATACACCATCATCAGCTATTGATTTATTTACAAAAGACAATAAAGTTGATGAAATACTACCTGCTATATCTTTTATGTACTTACTAGATTTGCAAGAAGCTTCTACATCACTATGAGATATAAAGTCTATCTCTATTAAAAGAGCAGACATTTTAGTTTTTCTAAGAACTGAGAAATCCTTTGATATTTTAACACCACGATTAGGCGTATTTATAGTTTTAGATAAATTAGAGCAAATACTTTTAGACAGAATATATAACTTACTTTTTTCATCATAAACCCATACTTCACATTCTTTAGCAGATTTGTTAGTTGATGAATTCATGTGAAGGCTAACAAAGTAGTCGCAGCTTTCCTTATTAGCTGTTGATGCTATAGGAATGGATAGTGTAAAGGAACTAATTAGGTTAGCGGAGGTAGTAATTTATATATACCTAGTGAAAATAGTGTTACTAAGCCCGTTAGGAATAAGATAATTAAAGAAGCTTTTAATGGTAATTACAAAGAGTTATCAAGGAAGTTTGGAATAAGTGAAGTTCAGGTTAGGAATATTGTGAATATATAGTTGGTTAGAAATAGTTATATAAAAGTAACTTGAATTAATTTTGTATAACTGTTAGCATTATATGTAAATCATAAATATTAATATAGAAAGAAGGCATTATACATATGGCTGAAATCAAGTATGACATAGTAGAAGAAATAGGAACAATATCAGAGACAAGCTCTGGATGGAGTAAAGAGTTAAATCGTATAAGTTGGA
The DNA here is from genome assembly GCF_035470145.1 of Romboutsia sp. Taxonomy (GTDB): domain Bacteria; phylum Bacillota; class Clostridia; order Peptostreptococcales; family Peptostreptococcaceae; genus Romboutsia_D. The sequence continues at coordinate 222 of NZ_DATIRC010000305.1, read as the reverse complement.
ATGGTAGAGAAGCTAAATATGATTTAAGAGATTGGTCACCTGAACATGCAAAAATGGGTAAAGGTATAACTTTATCTATTGATGAGCTAAAGGCTCTTAAAGAGTTATTAAACAAAATGGATATATAAGTAATATAATGAAAGATTATATTAAAGATAAAAAGCAATGTAACACAAAAGGAGCATAATATGCAGTTTGTATAGTTACGCATTCTTACTAAAT
>NZ_DATIRC010000304.1:0-5610 GCF_035470145.1 Romboutsia sp. | reverse complement strand
GACTTGATGTATCTAATGAAGTTGACCATAAATTTTGGAGAAAACTAAGGCAAGAATTAAAAGCATTAAAACCAGATGTATATATATTAGGTGAAATATGGCATAATAGTTTACCTTGGTTAATGGGAGATCAATTTGACTCAGTTATGAACTATCCATTAGGTGAAGCTATTAGAGATTTCTTTTGTACTAATGAAATAGATGCTGAAAAATTTAAATACATGATAAATGATGTTATAATAAGTTATCCAATGCATGTTAATGAAGTTACATTTAATTTGCTTGGAAGTCATGATACTACTAGAATATTAAGTTATGCAAATGAAAATAAAGATAAATTTAAATTGGCTTACTTATTCATGTTTACTCAAGCAGGATCTCCTTGTATTTATTATGGGGATGAAATAGGTATGAAGGGGATACAAGAACCAGGATGTGATATGCAACGTCAATGTATGGTATGGGATGAAGAAAAACAAGATAAAGAGCTATTACAGTTTATGCAAAAAATAATAAAACTTCGCAAGAATACTGATGAATTTAAGTTGGCCTCAAATGATTGGGTTACAACTGATAAAGAAACTGGATTAGTTATAATTAAAAAAGAAGATGTGACTATCATATTAAATAATTCACAAGAAAAAAGATTAGTTAATTTACCAAAATACTTACAAAATAAGGAAGTTGAAGATTTATTTAAAGAAGAAAAAATTACTTTAAAAGATAGTATAAATGTGAATGCTTATGATTTTAAATTGTTAAAAAATATATACTAAATTTGTTATGTAATTATATATACTCCCTAGGAATAGGGAGTTTTTTAGAATTTAAATATAAACTATAATGAAAAATATAATGTTATTTTTATAAAAATACTGTATAATGAATACGAGAGACACTTTTTATGTTTAGTTTTGTCACTTAACATAAGAATGTCTCTTTTTCTGTTGTTAACAGTTAGATTAATAGAATAAGTATTTTAAAAGGAGAAAAAATGTTATTTGAAAATTTAGATATAATAAAGCCTATCCAAAAGGCATTAAAAGAAGAGGGGTATTCAAAGCCTACTCCAATACAAGCAAAGTCTATACCACATTTATTAGAAGGAAAGGACTTACTTGGATGTGCTCAAACGGGTACAGGAAAGACAGCATCTTTTGCTATTCCAATATTACAAGCAATTTATAATGACCAGAAATCATCAATAGGAAAAAGAACTATTAAAGCAGTAGTATTAGCTCCTACAAGAGAATTAGCTATTCAAATAGGTGAAAGTTTTACAGCTTACTCAAAACATATGGATATAAAAAATATAGTTATATTTGGTGGGGTATCTCAAAATCCTCAAACAAAGGCATTAAAAGAAGGGGTAGATATTTTAATAGCGACTCCAGGGAGAATGCTTGATTTATATAGCCAAAAATTTATTAATTTAAGCAAGGTAAAATACTTTGTACTTGATGAGGCAGATAGTATGCTAGACATGGGGATGATTCATGACGTGAAAAGAATAATAAGTCATCTTCCAAAGGTTCGTCAAAATATATTCTTCTCAGCAACTATGCCAAGTGAAATTTCAAAGTTAGCAAATTCTATTTTCAAAGATCCAATAAAAGTAGAAGTTACACCTGTAGCATCTACTACTGAAACTATTAAACAAAGTATGTATTTTGTTAGCAAAAAGCAAAAAAGAGCTTTACTTATAGATATTTTAAAGGATAAGTCTATTAAGTCTGCCTTAGTATTCTCAAGAACAAAGCATGGCGCAAATAAGATCACAACAGACCTTCTTAATGTTGGAATAGAAGCCTCAGCTATTCATGGTAATAAATCACAAAATGCAAGGCAACTTGCCTTAAATAATTTTAAGGAAGGTAAAGTAAGAGTGTTAGTAGCAACCGATATTGCGGCAAGAGGAATTGATGTAGATGAATTATCTCATGTAATCAACTATGACTTACCAGAAGTTGCAGAAACTTATGTTCATAGAATTGGACGTACAGGAAGAGCTGGACATTCTGGAACTGCTATGTCATTTTGTTCTATGGAAGAAAGAGACCTTTATAAGTCTATCGAAAAGCTTATAAAAAAGAAAATAGAACTTATAAAAGATCACCCTTATCACGGCAGTTCTAATGATGTATCGCAATTAGAACCCAAAAAAGATAATAGAAGAGATAACAGAGGAAGTAGTAAAAGAAATACCTCTTCTAAAGGAAATAATAAAAATTGGAATTCAAATAGAAGAAAAAAGCCAGCTAATAAAAAAACTGATAATAAATAAAACAGTACTATCAAATATGGCTAAAAATGCTATATATAATGGTATGAGAAAAAAGCTTATTTAGATGTTTACCATCTGGATAGGCTTATTTATATATATTAAAATAAAGCATAGTAATACTAGAAATATCTATATTGAATCAAGTCTTGTTATTGGATAAGAGATGATTAGATAATTATTTAAGTATATAGAACTGCATGTTTAAATATGATAATATAATAATTAAATATTATAAATGTCTTGTAAAAATAGGGGAGTAAAATATGAAAAAAATTACAATAATAAGTCTAGGAAATGAAACGGGCAACTCTCTAAAAAATCAACTAGAAAATATATTAAAAGAAAATATACATATAGAGTATTATTCAATAGACAATAAAATACCACATGAAATAGACACTGATTTAATAGTATTTTCAAGTAATGAAGTTTTTAAATTAGTTCTATCAAAAATGGAGATTAATCAAAAGTATGTAATAGTAAGGCGAGCTATACAATATGAACTAATAGATAAATTACTTAGCTTAGAAAAAAATACTGAAGTATTACTTGTAAATGACACAAAAGAAACTTGTGAAATTGCGATAAAACAACTTATTGGACATGGTGTTGAACATTTAATATATCACTTATATTATCCAGGGATACAAAAATATGAAAGGCAGTCAATTGCCATAACTCCAGGAGAAGAAGCACTTGTACCTAAAGGTATTGAAAAAGTAATAAATATAGGAACTAGAGAAATAGACATTGTTAGTATAATGGAAATTATTATACATCTAGGATATATGGAACTTTATGCAGATTTATTATCTTCATATTTTTTTAGAAAAATAGTAAAACAATGTAAAAAATATATACATATAGCCAATAAGAGTAGCGAATTAACTCGTATACTAAGTGATATTTTAGATAATAGTATTGAAGGGATTATATATACAAACACACAAGATGAAGTTTTGGTATTTAATAAAATTGCAATAGATATACTTGGATTAAGTAAAAATATAGTAGGTAAAAATATTTATGAATTATGCCCTCATATCAAAGATGATGTAAGTGTTATAAATAGTAATGAAATATTCATATCTAAAAAGAATATATATTCAAATGAAGAATTAATGGGATATATGTTTATCGTAGAAACATCTTCAGTTATAGAAAAGCTAGATGAAGAACGTAGAAGAAAGAAAAAACACAATACAAATAATGCAAAATATACTTTTAATGATATGATAGGAAATAATAATAAAGTTGTTAAAATGTTAAAATTATCTAAGAAAATATCAAAAACAAATTCGACGGTACTTATTCAAGGAGAAAGTGGAACAGGAAAAGAAATTTTAGCTCAATCTATTCACAATGAATCTGATAGAAGTAATAATCCATTTGTAGCAATAAACTTCTCAGCTCTTTCTGAGAATCTATTAGAAAGTGAGTTATTTGGATATGAAGAAGGTGCTTTTAGTGGAGCTAAAAAAGGTGGGAAAGTTGGGCTATTTAAAAAAGCTCATAAGGGTACGATATTTTTAGATGAAATTGGAGATGCCCCATATCATTTTCAAACAAGGCTTTTAAGGGTTTTACAAGAAAGAGAAATAACTCCCGTAGGAAGTACAGAAACTATTCCTATTGATGTAAGAGTTATAGCAGCCACTAATAAGGATTTAGTAGAAGAAGTTAAAGACAAAAGATTTAGAGAAGATTTATTTTATAGAATAAATGTAATGCCACTTTATACAATAAACCTTAGGGATAGAAAAGATGATATAGAAATTCTTATAAAATATTATTTAAGAAAGCAAAAAATATTTATAGTTTTAGAAGATTTTATGGAAATAGAGGTATTGTATTTTTTAAATCAATATAATTGGCCAGGAAATATACGAGAACTTGTAAATATTGTAGAGTACTTAGTTAACATAAAGGAAGATAATATAAAAATAAAATTAGAAGATTTACCAAAGTATATGATGACAAATTTCAAAGTAAATACAACTTTAAAATTACAAGAAAATATATGTGATAATATTTATAATAATATTAATGATAAATGTAATAACAATCTTGATAAAGAATATGAAAAAGAAAAAGCTAAAAAAGATTTAAATGATAGTGAAATTTGGATTCTTAATAAAATGTATATTCATAAAGGTATTGGAAGAAGAGGATTGTGCAAAATTGCTATTGAAGAAAATATAGATTTGGGTGAAGGTAAAATTAGAGGTATATTAAATAGATTAAGAGATAATGGGTTTATAGAAATTAACAAAGGGATAAATGGGACAAAACTTTTAGATAAAGGGATCGTCAAAATTAATAAAGGGACAAAAAGGGTTGATATTTTTTAATATCGACCCTTTTTTGTTATATAAAATTAGTAATTTACTTATATAAAAATATTAATTATTCAGAAAAAATACTTAATTTAAATTAGGTTAAATTATAAAACATCCTAAATTAATTAGATAAAAATATAAAAAATGATAGTTGGCATATATATTGCTTATATATTAAATGAAAATTTTAATAAGTTAAAACTAAAGAAGAAAAACAAAGAATGATATAAAAAATAATGGGGGTTGAAAAAATGAGTAATATTGCAAAACAAAGAAAAAAACCAACAGTAGTGCAAGCTATAACACCAATAATTTTTATGATAGTGGCATTGTCAGTAGGATATGGATATTTTAAAATGAAGATAGAACCTATTATGGTTATATCAGCATTTTTTGCAGCTATGATAGCATTAAAACTAGGGTATACATGGGAAGAAATGCAAAAAGCTATAATTGATAAAATAGCAAGTGCTCTACCAGCAACTTTAATACTTTGGAGTGTAGGTTTCTTAATTGGTTCACTTATGTTTGCAGGAACAGTACCAATGATAATTTATTATGGAGTACAATTAATAAGCCCTAAATTCTTATTAGTTACAACATTTTTAGCCTCAGCAACTTTATCTGTAGTTACGGGAACTTCTTGGGGGGCAGCAGGAACAATAGGAGTTGCTATGATGGGGATTGCAGGAGGATTAGGAATATCTTTACCAGCAACAGCAGGAGCAGTAGTAGGAGGAGCATATTTTGGAGATAAACTGTCCCCTCTTTCAGACACTACAAACTTAGCGCCAATGGCAGCAGGAAGTGAGCTATATGACCATATAAAGCATATGCTTTACACAACAATACCAGCATCTATAGTTTCATTAATTGTATATTTAATAGTGGGATTTAAAGCATCTGGAGATATGGCAACACCAGAATCAGTAGCAATTATGATGAACCAATTAGACTCAATGTTCAATTTTAATATAGTTTTAATAT
>NZ_DATIRC010000303.1:0-2018 GCF_035470145.1 Romboutsia sp. | reverse complement strand
TTTTTCATCAAAAAATAGAACTAAAAATATTGCAGAAATATTATTAGGTTTTGGGATTTTATTTACAGGCATGGAATTTATGAAAGAAGCTGTAAAACCATTATCAGAATCTAAAGAATTTACAGATGCACTTATAAGTTTTGGTCAAAAACCATTAATTGGTTTATTTTTAGGATTTATTATAACTGCTATAGTTCAAAGTTCTAGTGCATCTATGGGAATGCTTATAGTACTTGCAGCACAAGGACTTATACCGCTACAATCAGCACTTCCTATACTTTATGGACAAAATATAGGAACTTGTGTTACTTCATTAATATCTAGTATAGGTGCTAATAAAAATGCAAAAAGAGCAGCGATTATACATTTACTATTTAATGCAATAGGTACAGCAATCTTTTTAATATTTTTAAATAAACCTGTTGTTAATCTAGTTACCAAAATAAATCCAACAAATGTGGCCAGACAATTAGCAAATACCCATACATTATTTAATATAATTTCAGTTATATTACTTTTACCATTTGCTAAATACATAGTTAAATTAGCCATGAAAATAGTTCCTCAGAGTGATGATGAAAAGGAAAATGAAACCTACCTTGATGAAAGAATGCTTGAAACACCTTCTATAGCCTTTGGAAATACGATAAAAGAAACTTTAAAAATGGCTACTTTGACACAAGAATGTTTGTATAGTTCTATGAATGGCTTTTTAAATAAATCACAAAAGGATGTAGATAATACATTTGAAATAAAAATAATGATAAATGAATTGCAAAAAAAATTATTAATTTACTTAATAAAATTATCTAAGGCATCTATTACAAAGGATTTAATAGAAGATATAGATAATTTATCTAACATAATAAATGATTTAGAAAGAATAGGAGGACATTCAGAAAATATAGCAGAGCTTGCATCATCTATAATTGAAAAAGATGTTAATATATCAGTTGCAGGAATAAAAGAAATTAATGAAATGTATGAAAAAGTGAAGGGGAATTATGAAAATGCTTTTAAGTTAATACAATACAAGGATAAAGATATAGCAAAGAAAATAATGAAAATAGAAGAACAAGTAAATAAAATAGAAAAATCTATTAGAATGAATCATATATATAGATTAAATAATAATGATTGTAAAATAGATGCGGGAATTTTGTATTTAGATTTAATAAGTAACCTAGAAAGAATATCCGATCATTGCTCAAATATAGCAAAGAAAGTATTGAACTAGACAAGATTATAGGATAGAGATTATTTAAAATAAAATAAGTTTAATGTAAAAAGGCGTATATTCATACGTCTTTTTGCTTGGAAAAAAGTAATATATGACGTAGATGTTGAAAAATAGATTATATTAGATGATAAAAATATTTACAAAACAAATTATACTACATATAAATAGTGCTTAAAGCATAAATCTTAATAGTAGGTAATATACTTCTTAAAACATTGCAATAGTCAAATACATTCATGCATTGTGGGGGGATATAAATGGAGGGATTATTTCGTATAGGCATTGATATTGGCTCAACAACGGTCAAAACGGTAGTACTTAATAATAAAGATGATATAGTATATAAAGAATATAAACGACATTATTCTGATATAAAAAAATCTGTAAAAGAAGTACTAATTAATATTTATGATAATTTAGAAAACTCAAAAGTAACTATTGTGGTAACAGGTTCAGGAGGAATAGACATATCAAAAAAGCTTAATGTAAAATTTGTTCAAGAAGTTATATCATCTACAAAGGCAATAGAGTATTTTTACCCTCAAACAGATGTAGTCATAGAACTTGGTGGAGAAGATGCAAAAATAACTTATTTAAGTAATGGAATAGATCAAAGGATGAATGGTATATGTGCTGGTGGAACAGGGGCATTCATTGACCAAATGGCTTCTCTTTTACAAACAGATGCAATAGGTCTTAATGAGTTAGCTAAAGACTATAAAGTAATTTACCCTATAGCATCAAGATGTGGTGTATTTGCAAAAACAGATATTCAACC
>NZ_DATIRC010000302.1:0-2250 GCF_035470145.1 Romboutsia sp. | reverse complement strand
TAAAGAATGTGAGTTTTTCTTTATTAATGATAAAAAAGGTGATTATTTATCTATTGATGGGAAGAAAGGTAGTATTACAGATAGAGATTATTTCCATGAAGTTATGAATAGTGGAAATACAACTATTTCAAAACCTATAATATCAAAAGATACTGGAAACTATATTATTGTTGTTGCAGCACCTATTAAAGATGATAATGGAAATATTATAGGTTTGGTTGGGGTAGATGTAAATTTATCTGTTATTACAGATATAATCAATGATGAAAAAATAGGAACTAGTGGTTATGCATATATGCTTAACAAAGATGGTTTATTGATAGCTCATCCAAATAAGGATTTTATCTATAAACATAATATATTAAATGATAAAAATAAAGATATCGTTGATATGGGTAAAAAAATGATAAATGGAGAAGTAGGAATAAAATATTATGAACATAATGGTATGAAAAAAATAGCTTCTTATATGCCTATAAAATCGACAGGATGGTCTATCGGAATGAGTGCTAATTACGATGAGGAAACTCAGAGTATATTAATATTAAGAAATTATATGTTATTAATGGGAATTGGTATTATTGTTTTAATTCTAATATTATTAAATTATCTTACGAATACCTTAGTTAAACCTATTAATAACCTAAAAAAACATATGGAAATAGCGACTAAAGGAGATTTATCGGTTCAATGTGATATATATAGTGAAGATGAAATAGGTATACTTGCAAAAAGTTTTAATAAATTGATAAAAGAAAATAAAAGATTATTAGAAGAAACAATTGAATATGATAGGCTAAAGACTGAATTTTTCTCTAATATATCTCATGAGTTAAAAACACCACTAAATATCATTTTTTCTACAACACAATTATTACCTTTATATATTAAAAATGATAATGAAAACTTTGAAGCTACAAAAATTAATAAACACATAAATATAATGAAGCAAAATTGTTATAGACTATTAAGATTAGTTAATAACTTAATTGATATTACTAAAATAGATTCTGGATTTGGAGAACTGAATTTGCAAAATAAAAATATTGTAGAAATTGTTGAGAATATAACTTTGTCTACTGTTGAATATGCAAAAAGTAAGTCAAGAACAATTATATTTGATACTGATATAGAAGAAAAAATTATAGCTTTTGATCCAGATCAAATGGAAAGAATTATTCTAAATCTTATTTCTAATGCTATTAAATTTACAAAACCTAATGATAAAATAGAAGTTAAAATTTATGATGGATTAGATAATATTATAATTTCTGTTCAAGATACAGGTATAGGCATCCCAAAAGAAAAACAAGAAATGATTTTTGAAAGATTTAGACAAGTTGATCATTTGTTACATAGAAGACAAGAGGGAAGTGGAATAGGTTTATCTCTTATTAAATCTTTAATTGAAATGCATGGTGGTAAAATTTCTGTTAAAAGTGAATATAAAAAAGGAACAGAGTTTATTATTGAATTACCTATTAAAACTATTACTGAAGAAGAGGATATACATATAGTAAATGATTTTTCTGAACAGGCTAATATAGAAAAAATTCATATTGAATTTTCAGATATATATTAATAATAGTTCATCAAAGAGATTGAAAGAATATGAATAATACTTAGATTAGTTAGGATGAAGGTGTCGTTAAATACGGCGCCTTTTTTGTGAATACAGATATCTGTTAGTATTGGTACTATATTAACCTTATGAATGTAAGTGTTGATGCAGAAGAATATGCTAGTAGATTTTTGCACCAAAACCTTATTTTTTGCATATCAAAAGAGGATTTTATCTCTTTATGTCTAATTTATATATGTATAAAAATATATAAATACTATACTTTATATGTTAAAGAAAGGGACAAATGCATGATAAGCTTAAAGAAAAAAATAATGGTACCTGTATTTTTATTATCTATAGTAGGTACTTTAATATTATCTTTTTTCGCATATAACAAATCTAAAGATATAATAATTAATTATGTTGAACGGTTAGCTCAAAATAAGGCTGAAAAGCTAGCACTTCATGTTGAAGATAACCTAGAAAAATGGAAGTCAGCAGTGAATATGCTTGCTTCAATGGATACAGCAAAAAATATGGACTATGAAGGATTTAAAGAATATATTTCTAATCATAAAGAATTATATTCTAAAGAATGTGAGTTTTTCTTTATTAATGATAAAAAAGGTGATTATTTATCTATTGATGGGAAGAAAGGTAGTATTACAGATAGAGATTATTTCCAT
>NZ_DATIRC010000301.1:0-2764 GCF_035470145.1 Romboutsia sp. | reverse complement strand
TGTTTTCGGATATCATAAAAGCAAATTCTTAATGGGGGGCTTGCTTTATTGACAATTACATCGGAATTTATTATAATGTTTATAAAAAATATTAATCGAAAGGGCAAATCCGTTGAAAGGCGGAGACGCAAAGCCACGGGTCTAAAGCTGAAAAGCCATGACAGCCGGGCCGCAGAAGCTAAATAATAGCCTTTGGAAGCGTTTGCCCAAAGGCTTTTTTTGTTTTAGAGAGCCTTCACCTTATTGTCTTATAATAAAAATACGTATGGAAGGGGGTGATAGAAAAGAAGTAAATATTGAAGATTTGTTTTTATAGAATTCAGCTTATTTTACTGTGGGGGTAAAAAATGAATTGAGAAATGGGTGTCTATGAATCGATATTTTTACAGACCTATTCATTCAATAGAAATGAGTTATCAAAAAGTATGGGGTCGTGTAACTCTTAGTTTATATGGAGAAAAAGACGGGTATCTGAAACAAGTTGTGGCTAACCAAGACGTTAATAGCTCCACACCAGATTGTACCCGAAAATACCATCATATTCATCCCACTTGAGCAATAATACTGATGGGATAAATTAAAAAGATATGAAAGAAACCATTCTGATTGATACTAATGAAGTAATTAAGATTTTCAATTTTTCTCTTGAATCTTTTAAAAAATATAAGACTCTTGGGGTAATTAAGGCATGTGCAAAAATCGTGAATAAAGATCTTTTTGATAAAGGAGATATTTTAAAAAGAAAAAAAATTATAGAGTCTTGTAAGAGAAATGGCAAAGGTCTTGATGAAATCGTAAAATACATAAAAGCATATGAAACAGATAAAAACATCCAATTCGAATTTAAAGATTTTTCAAGATCAAAGAGAATATTAATAATAGAAGATGATGAGTCGGTAGGCGAATTTTTAGAAAAATACTTAATGCGCACTTTTGTTGTAAATGATTTTGTAGTTTATCATGCTACTAATGGTATAGATGGAATAAAAATTGCCCGTGAAATATCACAAGATCTCATAATCATAGACATGGTTTTAGATCTAGGAATGGATGGAAGGGAGGTTTATAGAGAACTAATAAAGGATCCTCGAACTAACCAGTCAAAGTTTATCTTTATTTCAGGTAATTTTGGATTTAAGTCCAAGAAGGGAATATTTTTTAAAAAACCCGTAGACATGAAAAAATTCGTAGATAAAATAGAAGAATTAATCGATTTAAAGAGGTATCAAACAAAAAAGATTTTTATAGATAAAAATTCTATTTCTTAAAGAATTCGGGGCCAAAATCTGGATTTTCTTTTTTATTTTATACCTCCAGAAAATTTACCATCTTATGTGATTTCGAGGAAACATCGGTTAGTATGTGTTTGATAGACATCGGGATTATTTGATGAGAAAAAAGACAACAATAGTAATTCAACGGATCTCTATAGGAAGTGTCACATAGGTTCTGTTAACAGGAAAATAAAAGTAATGAAGAGATTCAAGGTTAAACTTCACGGGGAGAATTTTCTCCTCAATCTTGATGGTGAACTAAAAAAGTATGGGTTTTATGCCACGAAATTTGTAAAGGCAGAGAACCCACAAGAAGCTGAAAAAATAGCTATCATTTTAATTCATCAAAATCCTAATTTAAGGGATACAGTATTAAATGAAAATTCTGATCGTCCGAAAATTAATTTGGAAGAAATAAAACAAGTCAACTTTCTAAAATCTTTTGCTAAAAAATCTACAACAGGCTTTACGTTTTATCCCGAAGATGAGGAATAAATTTGCTGTCGATTACTGGTAAAGATATATCTAAAAAGACTTCTCAAGTTGTTATCAATACTGGACAGTTGGAAGCAAAAGCCCCTGGGCACCGAAAATTTAGTGTTATTTTTATTCAATACATCTAAAGAATATGCTTAAGTTTTTAACAGAAATATAAGATAGATAGGAGGTTGTGGTGAACGATTTTGTTATAGAATTCATTTTGATAACAATTTTGATATCTTTTATAACACTCGTTCCTTTTTTATCTTATAACCCGATACCCTTTTAATTAGCCCAGAGCAGTATTTATCTCATATTTTTTACTGTGGCGTAAAGGATGGATTTTTTTAATTTGCTCGTTAGGTATTTAGAAACTTAAAGTGAAAATGAATTTATGGTTTCACCATTTTCATCGATTTCCTTTTCGATATGATGCACAACTATTCCTTAAAACAAATTCAAAGAGAGGACGTAATGAAAATGATTAAAGTGTTTTTTGTGGTCTCTATGGTTTTTTTGCTCTTTTCATCAGCAGTCGTGGCTGGTGATTTTGACTGGATCGATGATCTCAATATCCAAGCTGAAGCAAACCCATCAGGATTCCGAGCAAGACTTGCAACTCGTTTCAATATAGGCGACGCACAAATCAAAGTCGTGATAGGCAATGTGGAAAAACCTGCGGACGCATATATGGTTTTTAGGCTAGGAGAAATGTCAAATCAGCCAACAGAGAGAGTTATTGAAAAATACAAATCTGGTCACGGTAAAGGTTGGGGAGCACTTGCAAAGAGCCTGGGAATAAAACCCGGATCGAAGGAATTCCATGCTCTGAAGAGAGGCCACGATCTTTACGATGAAAAACCAAACGGTAAGAGCAAGGGTAAGGGCAAGGGCAAGAAATGATGGCGAAAATATCTATTCTTTAAATTAGTAAATGATTTTGGAAAATTCAACCAATCATTTTGTTTTGATTACTTGTAAAAAATGAGATCAGAAGAATCCATTTTGAT
>NZ_DATIRC010000300.1:0-6757 GCF_035470145.1 Romboutsia sp. | reverse complement strand
TTTTTTGTATTTCTACAGTATCTATATTATAATCTGTTATTCCTCTATTTATAGATACTCCACCTACACTTATAAATGCTATATCTACTACGAAATTTGATAAAATATCTTTTGCAAACTCCCCATAAAATGCATATTCTTTATTGTCTAAAAGTCCCCCTGCTAGTATTATATTTATATCTTTATTTTCTACTAGTTCTGTTGCAATCACTAAAGAATTTGTTATAACAGTAATATTTTTAAAATCTTTTTTAAGTATTTTTGCTATTTCTACATTTGTTGTACTATCATTTAAAGCTATTGATTGACCTTGTGATATATATCTTACTGCAATAGATGCTATTTCTAATTTTTCTTTTTTAAATTCTTCTTCTCTTTTTTTAAAACTTAGCTTATCTGTTGGTTTTTTCTTTAAAATTGCTCCTCCATAAACTCTATCTAAGATTTCTTCTTTTTCTAAATGTTCCAAATCTCTTCTTATAGTTTCTATAGATACATTTAGTTCTTTAGTTAATTTAGAAACCTTTACTATCCCTTCTTTGTTTAAGGTTTCTATTATATATTCATATCTTTCTTGAGCTAACATTTGTATCTCCTTTGTTTTTTATGTAGTTTTGTGTATTTATTATAAATTTCATCAATTATTTTTAGTAATTATTAACTATTATGCTATTTTTAATTATAACATATTATTGAGTACATTCTATAATCAATAAAATTTACAATAAAGTATTTAGTATCAACATATTCTAGATATAATATGAATTCTAATATGCTAGACAATATAAATGTATAACTAAAATTATTAATAGATTTTGTAACCCTCAAAAGGTTAAATATGAAATTCAAAAAATAATGCTCTAGATGAATTATTTCTCACTGCATTCTTCTATCTCAATCTTAGATATATATGGAACTGCAATTAGTTTTGCAAAAACTATACCAATTATACCACCTACAATTTGTCCAATAAAAATTGCAATCACTAAATTTGGTTGGAAATTAACATTAAAAGCTACAAAATCTCCTAAAGAATATCCTGCACAAACTAAAAATGACATAGATATTACTTTACTAGCTGGAGTCATATCTTTAACTAATCCAAAAACTGCAATACCATTTGCCATACACGCAACTACGCCCGCACTTCCTGCACTATCAAGTCCAGCTATTTCCCCAATTTTCTCTAAAGGTTTTTTAAAATATTTACGTATAAGATAAACCATCGGGAAAGCTCCTGAAAGCATCATTGCAATGCTACCTAAAAGCTCAATTGATCGGAACCTTTCATTTTCATCAGCAAACATTGGGTCAAAGCCCCATCTTCCAAATATAGTGGTGAAAATCCCAGTATAATGTTGTACAATAGATGCTAATACAATTAATGTTAATATCGTTGTAAGTCCTTTTCCAAAATACATAAATCCTTTTATCATACCATTTGGAAAAAATTTCAATCACAATGCAAGTAATATACAAATTATCACTATTGGTATTAAATTTTGAAAAATCATAAGCATGCTTAAATTTAATACATAATTAGGAGTTTCTGAAGTAGAAAAAGCTGTACATATTGTAGGATTAGTAAAATATGCAACCATATATGATGTAAAAACACCAAAAGGTATTGATAAAATTCCAGTCATCGCTCCCAATGCTAGATACTTAGAATCTTTTTTATCTAAGATTGAAAGTCCAATTGGAATATTAAATGTTATAGTAGAAGCACACATAAATCCAACAGCCAATACTATAATTATTATTTCATTTGTTTTTCCAATTTCTAAAGCTAATGCATATGAGCCACAATCCGGTGGTATAATCATAGCAGCAGCTATAACAGGGTCTGCACCAAACTTACTAAATAATTCTCCAAATATCTCTTCTGCTCCTACTTTAATATACGGAACAGATACCATGAGCCCTACAATAGGTATAAACATCTTTGCCATAGTATATAAACCTTCATCGAATGATTGCGCAAGTCCAGAATCCTCTTTAATTATTTTAGCTAAAGCACCAACTACGCAACATCCCATAATAATATATAATATTATATTGCCTAACATCTCCATATAAGTTCCCTCCTTATATTTCATGTATTTACCTTATCTCATAACTCTGAATACATTGAAATCTAAAGCTTTGCTTATATCTACTTCAAAGAATTCCCCCATATATTATTAAAACTCTCAAAATTAGGATCATTTATTATCTTTATATAACTATTAAAATTAGGATCATTTATTATCTCTATACAATCAACGGCACGTGTTCTACCGTATTCCCAATAAAAGTCGTGTTCTTTACCATATATAATCTGAACTAGAGACCACATAGACCAGTGTGCATTAACTAATAACTTATTTATAATTAATCTTGCTCGCTGTTCTTCTGTAGGCTTTTTACCAAAATATGTGTGTAAGTAAAGTTCTTCCTTATCTTTTGGAAGGGGGTTCTCAACACAAACGCAAGCTATATCATAGAATCTGTCGTTCATCCCTCCATACTCCCAGTCTACTATATACATAGCTTTACCATCATACATAAAATTTTCTGCTATAGTATCATTATGACATGGTACTAACTTTGGTGGGTTATTTTTATATGACCTTTCAATTTGTTCAACTTTTTCTGCTATTTTATCCCAATCGTCATATCTTTTATCAAAACTATTTCCTTTAAGTATTTCTAAATATTCTTTTATTTTAACTATTGGACTAAACTCATTCTTAAACTTTATTCCACTGTTATGATATCTTCCCATAACTTCAGCTGCTTTTATAACTATTTCAGGATTATTAATAAAATCTTCTGGATGCATAGTATCAGCTTCAATAAACTCACAAATTTGTGAACCTGTTTTTGGATCATAGTAGTATATCTCTGGTGCAATTCCCATACTTGCCATCAAAGAAGCATTATGTTTTTCTGCAGGACGATTTATGTATTTGGCTGTTCCTTTTCCTGCTATACGTATAACTATTGATGTATTATCCGTAGTTATAATTTTAAAGTTTTTATTTGTAAGCCCCCCTGACATAATTTCAATATTACTGACTTCTTTGCTAAATTCCGTTTGGGCTAAGTTAACTAACTTAATAAAATCTGGAATTTCATAAGATTGTATAGCCTCTACAAATACTAAAATATTTTCTTTTATATCATATTTTTTCATAATAAAAGACCTTCCTTTCAATAAACCTAAGTCTCGTTTGAAAGATTTTCCATATAGTCAAATATTACATATTTGTACCACACAAATACAATACATTTTTTATTAAACGTATTACTTGTTATGTTGAATAATTTACTGAGGTATTGATCTATATCAATATGTTCTGGCAATTACTACGACACATTTTTATAAATTCTTCTTTCGTTTTATTCTCTAAACCTAGATTTTTTATAGTACGACCTTCAGAAATCTTATCTTCAAAAAGTAATTGCGAAAGTTTTATCATAGTATTAATAGCAGGAGCCTCAATTCCAGCTAAATTAGCAAGAGTTTGCAGTGCAACAAGTGAACAAGGAACATCCTCTAGAACATATCTAGTATCTACAGAATCAGCTGCCATTACCCCAAAATATCCTGTACAATTTCGCACAACTTCTTCAATAGTGTCACCCTTAGTTTCGTACATCATATGATAAAGCTGAGGAATAGTTTGAATTTGGACATCATATGCCTTTGCAATGGCAAGTCGCTCTTTTTCAAGTTGTTCCACATAATGAGCAACATAAGGTGTCATACCATCACAATAATACTGGAAAGGAACACCCGATTCAATTCTTCCAGTATTTAAAATAGTAGGAGCTGGGTGGACAAATGCATTCATATTGTCTAACCCTACGTGAACAATGTCTTTAACAAATTTATATTCTGGAAAATATTCTCCTATTTTCTCCTCAACTATGGAATTCTCACTACTAGGATATGCTGCTACCGAAAGATATTTCTTTTTACCATAAATGTGAATTTTACCTGGCTCTACAAGTCTACATGCAAAAATCAAATTACATACTGCAGCAATCACATAGTCTGCTTCACAACCATAATCGTCAAGTGTTTTTTTGAATTCGACAGGCCCAAGAGTAGCATTTGGATTTAGTACAACAATCTGACCATCCTTTAGGTAATGAGCCATTTTTTCAGCAATTGACTTATGAAAAATAGACGGAAGAATAACAAAAATAACTTCTGCATTTTCAATCGCCTTAGAGATGTCAGTTGTTGCCATTTCTATAGTAGCTTTTCCCTCTATTACACCTTCCAGTTCAAGAAATCCTTTTTGGTTAAGTGCATTAATGGTTTCTTTACTTATATCAAATATTCTGACATTACAGCCCTTTATTGCAAGATAGCATGCCACTGACTGTCCTCCATTACCTGCGCCAATTATTGCACAATTTTTCATTTTCATTTATGTTTCCCCCTTGTATAATATAATTTATTTCATAATATCAATTCCTTCTGCCTGTGGAAGTACAAAGCCCATCACTCCAGCCAAGGTCGGTGCAATATCAATAAGATTCAAACTACCTACATCTTTTTGTGTAGCAATATTTCTACCTTCAATAAGAAAAACTGCGTTCATCTCTTCAAAGTTTTCACTATAACCATGTTGGGCACAAAGCGTAAGATTATTTGTACAATACGGACCAGTGACGTTTTCTCGAATTTCATATCCTTTTTTAGCCACCAACACATACTCTGCTAATGGAAAACCACCTCTGTTTTTTGCCGTCTGTCCGTCCATCACTTCAAGAATACCATTGTCCGAATTTGCAATCAATTTTTGAATTTCTTTAGTTAACAATTGAGCTGCCTCAGTATCATTTTTATCTTTCAATCGTATTTCACAAGTACCACCTGCACGCATACACCATGCACGCCAATCTTTAATACGACCTTGTTCATCTAGTGTAATCAACCCTGACTGTGCAAGTATTACATTAGGATTGATGGTATATTGATTATCTATCATACCGTGGTCAGATACAACACAAACCACAACATCATCTTGTGTCAAGCAATGTACTGTTTCAATTAACTCTCCTAGCATCATATCAATCTGTTCCAGTGAATGTAATGCTTCTTTGCTATAAACACCATATGTATGTGCAGATTTATCAAAAGATGCAAAATATGTAGAAAGAAAAAATGGTTTACAATTTACTTGTAGAGATAATTTATTATTCAACATCCACATTGTAGCTTTAAATCGCTGCCTATCACCTGCTTCAGTTAAATCAAGACCACCCACATAATCTCCAATATCCTGTTCCATTTCTGAAATTATCCCCTGTGGAGTAGACATAACATCAATAAACATACTATCTAGCTTAGAACCATCCCACCAAAACTCTGGTGCAATGTAATCCCCTTTGGCTCCAACAGAAGTAGGAAATGCAACACTAGCAGAAACATAACCATTTTCCTTGGCAGCTTGCCACAGTGTTTTTACTTTTTTACTTACGAACCAGTTCCACGCACATTTGTGTTCACCTGTTGGATCAAAAATACTGTTATTAAAAATACCGTGTGTTGCTGGGTTGGTACCCGTAATTATGCTCTGATGACATGGATAAGTAAAAGTAGGAAATACACTTTTAACCCCTTTTGATGCAACGGTTCCATTGTGAATAAAACGTTTTAAATTTGGTAAGTTGATACCCAATCTTTCTTGTTCAAATATAAATTCAGGTTTTAATGCGTCCACTGAAACCAAAAGAACGCTAGGTTTTAAATTATTCATATATCTCCCATTCCTTTCACTGTGCACTATGCACAAAATAAATCAAAAAACACTAAACTATAATTAAACCAAATCAAAATATTTAATCAATCCTTAAAGTATCATCAATTATAATAGTATGAATTTAGTGTATTTGTACACTAAATTCATACTATTATAACTAAAATATACTTCAAGTCATCATAATACATCATAAGAAATATATACAAACAGGAGTCTTAATTGCATATCTACAATAATCTATGCTATTTATGAACCCTATTTAAAATCATTTTCCTGAAGCTAATAAAAATCTAGATAAAATTTTCATCTCATAGTAATAGGTGTATATAATTAGTTTAACTTGTTGTTGTACTATTTTTCTTATCATTTTTTATAGTTTTTAAAATATAACTACTTAATAAGAAACCTATTACGGCAAATATAGCCATAATAATGAATACTATACGATATCCAGCCATACCAGGATTTCTATCAAGTATATTACCATAAACAGTAAACATAAATGCACCCGGTAGGTAGCCTATAAAAGATCCTAAAGACATCGCGGACCCAGTAATTTCAAGCGGTACATTAACTTCGCTCATCGGAGCAAAGAAAACAGCTCGCATACAGAAAATACACGCACTAATGCTAAGTGTAATAGCCATACCTATATAAACATTTATTCTGTCATGTGGTAAGAAAGTAAATCCAACAAGTGCTACAGCAGTAATAACAAATACTATGCGTATTAATTTTGTAGGAGAATGTAGAACTTTATCTGAAATAAATCCTGCAATCGGTCCAGCAAACATCTTAAGGCCATACTGATTAATAATTCCATATGCTCCAACAAGAACAACAGGAAAAGCATAAATTTCTTTAAGGAATGGAATAAAATATGTAATTCCACAATAAACACAATATACAGTAAATACATTGAAAGAAACTAACCAAATGTTTTTATTTTTCAATGCTTGTAACATACCATCAAAAGCCACTTTATTCCCATTAAC
>NZ_DATIRC010000299.1:0-1620 GCF_035470145.1 Romboutsia sp. | reverse complement strand
TTATTTTAATACTGTCATAATCAATAGTATCTTCTTTTTGTATTTCAGTTTCTTTATTTTCAACTTTATATTTTTCTTCTATTTCTTTAATTACATTTTCATCTAAAATAACATAATCAGATTGAAAACTACCCATACCTTTATATTGAGGTAAACTATTTAATTTAGTTATATAAGTCATTAACAATCCTTTTTTACTATTTTTTCTATTACTTTGTTTATAAGCACTATCTACCAAGTCTTTACTGAAATAAATATCTAACATCATACATAAGTGATATAATGCTTTTGTTTCATCATTATACCGTACAGTAAGTTCTTCATATTTATCAAATAAACACTCTTTACAAATAGTCATTCTTCCTTCATTAAATTTATACAGAGGACTTTGACTTAAATAAAATCCTGTAGTTGGTGGCTTTTCTTTACCACAACAGGTACATTGTAATTTAATTGATTTTGCCATCACATCACTCCCTTATTAAAAATTGCCCCTATAACATCCGCACATTATAAGGGCATAGTAAAAGGAGATTTTTTATTATGAAACATTCAACCGTACAAAAACTAGAAGAAAGATTCATGGTCTTTTGCAAGACCAAATAAGCACACAATAGGGGAAATTATGCACTTATTCAGACACACAAAAAGGACTACCAATTAAGATAGCCCTGTTTAATACTTATATAAAATGTTCATTTTAATTACTTATCTGTCCATATTTTTAAAATAATTAATATTATATAAACAAGCACAAATGGTATAGCAATACTCCACCATTGACTTGAGCTTATATTAAGTATAGAATCAAATACATCCACACCATTATATTTAATTAAATTAATACAATCTAATAGCCATATTCCGAATAATAAATTCATAATAATCTCCTTAAATCTTACCTATTTAAATCAATATTAAACGTTGCTTCTTTACCATACTCCTCAGAAAATATCATTAACTTTTGCATAGCTTTACCTACAAGTCCCATATTTTTTGCATATGTATCTACACCTGAAAAACTAGGATTAACTATTAATTCAGTCATTCCATATGACTTTTCTATCGGCTGATGTAAGTGTCCTACACATATATAATCTGGAACATATCCTAACATAGAAGTTATTTTAGGAATATATGTATTTAAATTACCAAAGTTATTTCCATGAGTAGCAACTATATTCTCTTTAAATATTTTAAATGTTATCAGTTCATCATCTATTTCATTTTCATGTATAGTCAATCCTTTTAAGTTATTACATCTTAATTTAATCATTTCTAATATAAAATATCCGAAATTTTCTTTATCTAACGATTCAGACTTATTAGCACTTATTCTTTCATGATTTCCGACAACATAGTATAAATCAACTTTAAATAATGTACTCAAAGAAGTTAATAATTCAGATATTACCTCCGATGCTAATATGCTTTGAGTAACCACATCTTCCCTATTCTCTAAGCGTATAGTTGAATGTATTAAACCTGATATTATATCTCCGATACATACTACTCTAATTCTACTTATATTATTTTCTAAGCCTATTTGTATAACTCTTTGTTTTAAGTAAGACATTCTCTCCTTCATTATTTCAGTATCGTACTTATTCCAATGATTAT
>NZ_DATIRC010000298.1:0-5063 GCF_035470145.1 Romboutsia sp. | reverse complement strand
AGTCGAAAACTCTATTTTCACAAATCTATATACGGTAATATTCTTATACTTTCATCAATAATAGTCTTCCTCCTATGTACTGGAAGTTACAACAAATCCATTGATTATCTTTAAGTCACTGTCAAATCTATTTTGAATAGAATAAAAGTCTTTTATTGCCTCACTTTGATTAGTCTTATTATATTCATAGAGTTCTTCATAATTATCAATAGCTATTTCTACTATATTCTTCTCTATTTTGTTTTTATTCACCATATTCATTAGAATATTGGCAACTTCATCTTTTTTCATAGATTCTCTATAAGGTCGTTTTTCAGTTAATGCTGTAAATATATCAGCCACAGCCATCAACCTACTTTTATTACTAAGCATGTGTTTATTTATTCCAAATGGATAACCTTTTCCATCTAACGTTTCATGGTGATATGCTGCAATATCTCTTATCTTTTCCATTCCTTTAATATTATCTAATATGTGATATGTATAATATGTATGCTGCTTTATAACATCATACTCATCTTTTGTCAGTCTACTTGGCTTGTCTAATATTTCAACAGGTATAACAAGTTTACCAATATCATGAAAATATCCTGCTATCTTCATCATCTTACAATCATTTTCAGACATACCACATAATTTTGATAATCTTTCAGCTACTGCTGCAACCCCAATTGAATGGGCTGCCGTATACCTGCTTCTAAAATCTATGCTGTAGATAAATAATTTGCTAATATCCATGAATTCCTCATAAGTTACTTTTGAGTTTTTAAAATTTAAAACATTCTTTAGAATAGGTTCTTTGTACTGAGTGACAATATTTATCCAAAATGAAGGTTTATTAGAAATTTTTTTAAATATATCAACTAATTCGGGATTGAATTTACTATCTTTTTCATATTCTATTGTATTTAAAATCTCCTCTGACTTGGATAAAATATTTTTTGGTATTGTTTCTATTAAAATAGATACCCTGTCTGCAAGGTAAATAATTTGACTTATCATTGCAGTTTGAGTATTAATACCTTTGAAACCTTTTCCATATTCCCAGCGTCTGTGGTGCCATCTAAGAGCTTCTGCCATGTGACTCAGAGAATTTATTGTATTTAATAGTAAATACCCCCCAATTGAATGATTTTCAACATTTTCATCCTCAAAATTAATTATATTATCTATTTCTTCTTGTTTAAATGCGCCAATATCATGGATTAAACCAACCATTATTACTTCTTTGATCTCTTTTTCTGGTAAATTTAATTCTTTTGCTATTTCATAGGCAATATAAGCCACCTGTTTATGATGGTCATACAGCCTTGTGTCTACCAAATTTAATACATTTGAAAAAGCAAATATTAATTCTTCTAATGTAATATTGATATATTCCCCAAATTCTTTCATTTGCCTCTCAGCCCTTCCCAAATTATACTATATAAACATATCATTGAAAAATAGCCTAAAATTCAACAAGCAATTAATTTCAATTAGCTTTAAATTAAAATAAAAAACCGTATCACTCACTTGTAATACGGTTCAACATACTTTCCATCCAAAGCTTGTTTTATTTATATTTCTATTATATGTATTTTTTATATGTATTTTTATTTAATTATTTAGTATTATTTCTTATATGTGCTGCAACCTTAGTATCTTCTCTTTTTATATGGTTAATTATCCAATTTCCAACTTTACTATTAACTTCACCAACTATAACAATACTTGGACCATTTGCTAAAAGTTTTTCACGTATACTTTCAACAGCATCTATAAAACTTTGATGGTACTTTTTATGATTATTATAATCAGGGTAGTTGTATTTCTTTTGTAAAACTTCTTCATGTCTAAAATGAGTTTTTGTATAAGAAGATAAAAAGTTTACTGTTTTTTCTATTTCAGCTCTACCCTTACCCTTATTACAAGCCTCCAACAAATTATTGATTGCTGTTATCAATTCTTTATGTTCTGTATCAATTTGCGTGTTACCTGTTTGTAAGTCATTAGACCATTTATATGCCATTTTTTGCCCTCCTAAAATCTATCCCTATCTCAGTATTTTGTAAATTTTAATCACACTTTCATGTTGTGGATATCTACTTCTCATATCTATACCCCTTTGTAATTATTTTTAAACACTTTATAAATAACAATTATAATAATACAAACTTCTTATGATTTAGTTATAGGATAATATAAAAGCTATGCTTAAGGTCTCCCCCTTAGGCATAGCTTTTGTATTATGTTGAAACGCGACACCCTATTTTTAAATAATTCCCAATCTATTTTTTATATTAGGTAAATTTTTTGTAAATACAGAATAAAAATTCTCTCCTTCTTCTATCTTAATACGGTAAAATTCATCTAATAAAATTTCATTAATTTCCTTGATTTCTCTCTCATCTCTCACAAACTTTAAACGGAAAGTTAATGCCTTAATAAATTTATACCACTCTAAAATAAACTTTTTATTTTCATCATAGTTTTCAATTCCTACCCACTTTTTAACCTTAACATCTTTTAAATTCTCTTTAGGACAATTTCCTATCTGTAAAAAGTACTTAAGATCATCATCTTTGTACACTCTTCCAAGAGGAAATAAACGACAAATATTTGGACGTTTAGCATGAATCGTACATCTATCTTCTTTGTTTAAAAAGCTACATCTTTTTTTATTATCATCCTGCATATTTAAATATGGTAATAAAATTTTGTTGTTTTCACGTAATTTAATCTTGTTTCCTAGTAATTCATCAAACCCTACACCTAAATAATTCACCATTTCATATATATCAAAAGGTGTAAGCACCACTAGTTCTCCAACATCACAACAACAATCACTGCACCCATCGCAACCACATGTGTCTGCCTTTACTGTGTCTTCAATGTCGTATAATTTCCCATCTGATATTTCTTCTAGTATGTTTATAGATTTCATATATTTCTCTTCCTCATTTATTATTTAGATTTTATTAAATACTAAATAAGATATTACCATAATAAAAATATTCTTACAACTTATCATCCTCCTCTGTTATATAGTCTCGCTTTTATATAAACCTTTTTCCATCTATTTTATTACCACTCCATTTTTTTAACATTCCTTTAGATAATATTCACTCTATCAAATATTAGAGCTAATACGAGTTTTTTGCAAAGTGTAGCCCTATTGGCTCACATAGTTATTTATTGCACTCATCCAACGTATAACTAAGTGCTCCATTAGTATCTATAATATCCATTATATCTTTTGATATATGTTTTGTTTATATTGATTATTATAGTAGTTATTATATATACCACATAACGATTATCTCCTCTTTTTTATAATTTTGATAGGCAAATCTATAGACATTCTCCTACGGAACGAAACGTTCCTCCTTTAGATTTTATATTATTAAAAAGGCTTTTGTAATTTAATTATTTAATATCTATCTTCCCTATAGCCTCTCTATCAATCTTTGTACCAACTACAGTCTCGACAATACTTTCTATAAGCTTTGTTTTAGTATAACTTTTTAATACATGTACCTCTAAATACTTAGCTATATTAATAAGAGTATCTTTTTTTATAGTAGGCTTTTTAAGTATTTCATAAGCTTCTTCTCTAAAGTGAGCTTTATCTATACTTTCACATATACTTTCAAGCTCATTGTCTACACTTTTAACTACAACTTCCTTCTTTTTTGTACTTATACATACAAGCTTTGATTCCTTATTTATAAGGCTTTCTATTTCATCATCACTCAATTTAGATATACATTTAAAAACTACATCCACAATCTTTCTTGATTTCTCCATTATAGACCCACCCTTTCTATAAATTCATCAACTAGATCCTCCAACTCTTTTTTTACACCTTTATATGTAGCCCCATTTGCTTTTTTCATAATTACTGGGATTCCATCCTTTGGAGCACTTGCATGAGATGTTTTATTTTCTCTTATCATCGATTCGAAAGTTAAGAAGTTCGATCTATTTAGATTATTCATATAGCTCTGCTCTTCTGCTATAAGTCCATCACCTTTTCTTGACACCATATTGCAAATAACACCTATTAGTTGAAGGTTCATGTAGTTCTCACATCCGTCTACATTTGAATTATAATCTGATTCAAGCTCTTTTATATGTCTATTTAATTCATCTAATCCTAATGTAGATAGATAATCTAATTTTATAGGAACTATATAATAGTCACTTGCAACTAATGCATTTCTAGTTGATATATTAAAACTTGGTGGGCAATCTATAAGCACTATATCATAATTATCTTCTTTTATATCTTCTAATCCTTTTTTTAATATATTGTGTACATTTACAAAGTTTGATTTTTGTTGTCTGTTAGTCTGCCCACTTATTCTCATCGCTAGTTCTAAGTCAGTATTTATAAGTCCGATGTGAGAGCATATTATATTTAAGTTATCTTGATTTATTTTTTTAGGGTTTATTATTAAGTCATTAAACTTATTTATTTTAGAATTTTCGCTGAACCAATTTCTTATAGTTCTATTTTGTGCATAATTATTTTTCCATTCATCTACTCCAACAAATGAAAAAGTTAAATTAGATTGTGGATCTAAGTCTATAGCTAATACTTTATATCCCTTTTGAGATAATCCTGCTGCTAGGTTTGATGTTATAGTAGTTTTACCTACTCCACCTTTGTAGTTTATAACAGATATTATTTTCATTATTTCCTCCCTTTAAAATAGCCTTTATACATAATATGAATGTAGTAAAGAATCTATAATTAAAGTTGAAGTATCATAAGGAGAATATAATCATAAAAAATATTACTGAAATTCATAATTCCAGTAATATCAATTAATTAAAAAATCTATTTATACAAATCTATATACATTCTCATAAATATTGGTTAAAAGATGAAAAATATTATTTATTCTATAATTTCTCTTTTTAAATAGTGCTTTCCGTTACCATCAACAGCTACTAATTCCCATCCATCTTGCCCATATTTATTTAATTCGTCTTCTATATAACAACAAGTAAATGTTAATACTTGATATTCAAATTTTTTCATATAAACCCCTTCTCTCGTTAAATACAAGAGGTAA
>NZ_DATIRC010000297.1:0-13807 GCF_035470145.1 Romboutsia sp. | reverse complement strand
CAACTAAAACTTTTAAAACAGCAAAAAAATATACATGGCCTTTATTCCCATTTGATGGAAAGGCTTTATCTAATATATTGTTTAGAAAACCCATAGTACAAATAAAAAATAATAAAAAATAAATAAAAAGCTATATTATTTTTGAACTGAATGTATAGTTTGTGAATTTATAAAAAAGGCCTAAAATTTAGAGTTTTAGGCTTTTTTATGTAAAGTATATATCAGAGAATTCTATATTTATTTTTTCTATTTTAGTATCTAGTTTTTTATATAGTTCTTTATAAGGATGATAAACTTCGTTACAACCTAAAGTGTTTGTAGGAAGCTCAATTATAAACTCACTACCTTCTCCGTAAATACTGTTGACTTTAATAGAACCATTGTGCATTTCAACAAGGGATTTAACAAGTGATAGGCCAATACCACTACCTTCATGATCTCTTGTAAATGATTTATTTACTTGTTTAAAACGCTCAAATATTACATCTAATTTATCTTTTTCAATTCCTATACCTGTATCTACAACAGAAATAAGTATATTATCCCCCTTATCTTGTAAACTTACGGATATGCTATCTCCAGGTTTTGTAAATTTAATTGAATTGGAAAGTAAGTTCAAAATAATTCTTTCGATATTATCTGGGTCACAGCAGACAAATTTCTCTTCCACATCAGTATCGAATATAAGATTTAAACTTTTGCTTTCTACATAGTCAGTAATAGATAGGGTTATATCTTCTACTAAACTTACAATATTGCATTTATCCATATTTAGACTTAGATATCCTGCATCTATTTTTGTAATGTCGATTAAATTATTTACTAGCCTTAATAACCTATAGCAATTTTGTTTCATTCCTTTTTTACAGTTTAGTATTTTATCTATATTTTCAGAAACTAAACCATTAGATAGATAAGATTCTACTAGCTGTAAAGAACTAAATATTATATTTAAAGGAGTTTTTAATTCATGAGAAATGTTTGCAAAAAATTCAGTAAGTCTTTTTTCTTCATTTACTCTTTCTGTTATATCTAATCCCATACTAATAATATTTTTTACAGAACCATCTTTATTTGTAAGTATTTGGTTACTCCAAATGACATTAATTAAATCTCCATTTTTGCAAAGAATAGAACCTTCTTGTTGAATTACATTTGTATTTGGTTTTTTTATATAGTTTAATATTTTTTCGCCTATTTCTCTTAGTGGGGTATTTATCCATTTATAGCCTAAAACTTCTTTTTTTGAATATCCACAAATTCTCTGACCATGTTTGTTAAATTGCACTAAGGTTCCATCTTTATCCCAAACGCATATAATAATGTTTGCATTATCTATAACAGCCTTAGAAAAATATTGTTCTTTTTCTATGAGTTCCTCTGCAGATTTTTTATAAGATAAATCTGTTAAAGAACCGGATATTCTTATACGGGTACCTTCATCATTAAAAACAGCAGCTCCACGAATTAAAACCCATTTATAATTATTGAATTTTGTTTTTACACGAACCTCTTGATAAAAACTATCACTTTTACCTTTTAAATGCTCAATGTATTTTTCTTTATAATAGGACCTATCTTCAGGATGAACAAGATCAATAAAATAAGTAATTAAAGAATTCATTTCATCAAATGTATATCCTAAAATCTCTAAAAATCTATTTGAAGCGAATCCTGTCTTATCTACAAAACACCAGTCCCAAATTCCATCATTAGAACCATCAATAGCAAGTCTGTAACGTTCATCAGAAAGGTTAAGTTTATTTTGAGTTTTTAAAAGCTTTAGTTGTCTTAATCCCATGTCCCCAATCATCTGTGCAAAGTCCTTAAGAAAATTAATTATCTTCTCATGTTCTTTTTTATCAACAACTGGAATATCTTTTAATGCATCAAGATAAGATTCTTCATCAAAGCCAAATTTTTTAGCTTGTTTTTTAAAATATTCTATATCTGGCTCTTCAAACAAAACTTGACCTACAAATATTGTAGCAAGAAATGTGCCGTCTACTACAATAGGTGCTCCCATATCTATTAATCCATTTTTACAATGAAAATTTACAATGTCATTCCCATTTTTAAATTGATCTAATATATATTTGTCGCTTTCAATACAAAGCTTTTCACATTCAGGATTTACTCTATGAAATTTTGTACAAAGATCTCTCCATTTTGTCATAGTCAATATTGTTCCATCTCTTGCAACAACACCTGAACTAATACCTGTTGCATTATAAAAACTATCAAGTAGTTTTTGAAGTTGAGGTATATCTATAAGGTCAGATAGTTCGTAATCCATTTTTACCCCCTATAATAATTAATATATACATAAAATTCTACATATTATACAAAAATCCTCTTAAAATTCCATTGGAAATTCGAAAAATTAGAGTGAGGAGTATAATAATCATTATTAAACATTGCTCTGTATTTAATAATTTACATAATAATAAGGAAAATGGGGGAGAAAATTGAAAATATCGAGGCGGGGTTTTTATGAATTTTTGTAGTAATAAATATATATAATTAAGTAAAAAATTATATTAGAGTAATTAGAAAGTGTGGTGTATTTAAATGATTTTTTTAAATAGAAAAGATGCAGGAGAAAAAATTGCAAAACATCTTGAAAAGTTTAAAAATGATAATGTAATAGTCCTTGCAGTTCCAAGAGGTGGAGTAGAAGTAGCCTATGATACAATTAAAAGATTTAATTATGAATGGGATTTAATAATTCCAAGAAAAATAGGTTCACCTACTAATGAAGAAGTAGCTATAGGTGCAGTATCAGTTGATGGAAGTTATATCTTAAACGAATACTATGTTAATATGCTTAATATATCAAATGAATATTTAGAACAAGAAATAAATAAACAAATAAATGAAATTAAAAGGAGATTAAATCAATACAGAGGAATTGAAACACCTCCAGATGTTAAAGATAAAACAGTAATAGTTATTGATGATGGAATTGCCACTGGGTTTACCTTAATTGCTGCAATAAAATCTATTAAAAACCTTGGTGCAAGTAAAATTATCTTAGCCGTTCCTGTAGGTCCCAAAGATATAATTGAACAATTTAAAAATATTGTAGATGAGGTAATATGTATTTATGAGCCAGATGATTTTCATGCAGTAGGCGCCTATTATAAAGATTTTTCACAAGTTGAAGATAAAGAAGTATTTACTTTACTAAATGAATTAAGAGGTTAGCTTATGGATTATAAACTGTTAGTATTCTTAGTAAGCAGTCAGGTATGAAAAGAATTTAACTAGAACTATTAAAAGTGGCATGAGCCCAGATGAATTCCTAACTCATGCCACATAAAGTACTTTTTATAAAGATCTATTTTTAAGCTGGATCTTCACTTTCATTTTCAATTTTAGCCATTTCTTCAGGAGATAAAGTTTCTATCTTAAATTTAATAGCTATTAAGAATAGTGAAACTAGAGGGTTTATTAGATTTAAGAATGCATAAGGGAAATATGCAAATGTACTAACTCCTAAAGTTCCATATATATAAGCACCACATGTGTTCCAAGGAACAAGTGCGGAACTCATTGTACCGCTATCCTCAAGAGCTCTTGATAGCATTTTAGGATGTAGTCCTCTTTTTCTGTATTCATTTTTATACATTCTACCAGGTATAACAATTGATAGATACTGCTCACCAGCAACTACGTTAGTCATCATACAAGTAGCCATTGTAGCAAATACAACACCAAATGTTCCTTTTGCAAATTTTAATATAGAAGAAGCTAAAACTTCCAACATACCTGTTTTTTCTAAAATTCCGCCTAGAGATAATGCACATATAGTAAGAGATACTGTAGACATCATAGACATTAATCCGCCTTTAGATAATAATTCATCAACTGCAGCAACTCCACTATTAGATACAAATCCGCTGTGAGCAGCATTTATAATATCACCAACAGATGCACCTTGAAATACTATTGCAAATACAAATCCTAAAACAGCACCTGCAACAAGGCCTGGTATAGCAGGAACTTTAAATATTACAAGTCCTATAACTATCATAGGTGGTATGAATAAAACTGGAGATAATGTATTAAATGAACTCACCAAAGTATCTCTTATTAAGTTTATTTGAGACATATCTAAATCTTGGCCGGCATATTTCATACCAAGTATTCCATATAATATTAAACATATTATTAATGAAGGGATTGTAGAATAAAGCATAAATCTAATATGATCAAATAAAGTATTTCCTGCCATTGCAGGAGCTAGATTGGTAGTATCTGATAATGGAGATAATTTATCACCAAAGTATGAACCAGAAATTATTGAACCTGCTACAAGAGGTGCTGGCATTCCTAAACCTTGACCTATTCCTAAAAGAGCAACCCCCACAGTACCCATAGTAGTCCAAGAAGATCCAGTTGCTATAGAAACTATACAACAGATTATAGTAGTTGCAATTAAGAATATTTGTGGAGATAAAATTTCAAGACCCCAGTAAATCATAGCTGGGACTATACCACTGATTATCCAAGTTCCTATAAGAACACCGATTATCATGATAATTACAATAGCTTGCATAGCCATTTTAATAGTAACAAAGATGCTTTCTTCTAGTTCGTTCCAGGCGTACCCTAGTTTAAATATAGCAACAATAGCTGCAACAATAGCACCACCCATTAATGGTACATGAGGAGATGCTCCATATTTAAGTATTGAAATACCTAAAAATAAAATTAAACATACAATTGGAATTAGTGCATCAAATAATGTAGCTTGTTTTTTTTCTTTACCTTTCATAAAATAGAAAAACCCCTCCTTAAAATATTTTATAGAACATAGAAAATTATATTCATTTTAAATATAGATATTCTAATAAAAACTCTATATTAATTAAATATTTTATTTTAAGAAGCTGTTAAAATTCAAATGTAACATTATCTATTTCACACAACCTGATGGGGTTATTCTAAAAAAATTAATATAAAGGGTAGAGTATGTATAATCATGATAGATTAATAAGCTTAAAACAAATAATTAAAAAGAATAGAAATAAATAACAAAGAATAAACCAAAAGAAGGAGATATACAGATTATCTCCTTCTTTTGGTATTTTATAGATCTGAGTAGTAAATTAGATTATATAAACTAAGAGAAAAGCTCAATAATATCTTTGTCAGAAAGACTTTTTAATACATTTTGATTAGAAAGGTCTCCATTAATAAATTCTTCAATAAGTTCATTTTTACTTTCTTGAAGTTTTAGTATTTTTTCTTCTATAGTTCCTTTAGCAATAAGCTTGATAACTTCAACAACATTTTTTTGACCAAATCTATGAGCCCTGTCACTTGCTTGGTTTTCAACAGATGGATTCCACCATGGATCAAAGTGTATAACTACATCAGCACTAGTTAAATTAAGACCTGTACCACCTGCTTTTAAAGATATTAAAAATACCTTATTTTCATTTCCTTCGTTAAATTCATTAACTAACTCTAATCTTTCTTTAGCTGGAGTTTGCCCATCTATATAAGAATAAGAAATATTATTTTTATTAAGTTCATCACCTAAGTTTTTAAGAACAGATGTAAACTGTGAAAATAAAAGTATCTTATGATTATTAGATATATAATCTTTTAAAAGTTCTATTGTAGTATCAATTTTTGAACTTTTTTTATTATAATCTTCTAAAAGTATTTTAGGGTCTAAACAAAGTTGTCTCAGTTTTGTAAGATAAGAAAAAATTACTATCCTATCTTTTTTTATATCTTTGTTATTCATTTTTTCACTAAGTTCAGATACATAAGCACTATATATTTTTCTTTGATCTTTATTTAATTCAACAAAGAATTTCTTTTCTATTTTATCAGGAAGTTCTTTCATAACTTCATATTTAGTTCTTCTTAGTATAAATGGCTTTATTAATCTTTTTAAGTTATAACTATTATTTTCGCTGTATATAAATAATTCTTGGAACTTACTTCTATTGTATAAATAACCAGGCATTATAAAATCAAAAATTGACCAAAGCTCTATTAGATTATTTTCAATAGGAGTACCTGTTAGTGCAAATTTAACTTTAGCCTTAATATTTTTAACAGCTTCTGTACTTAATGCAACTGGGTTTTTAATGTTTTGAGCTTCATCTATTATACAGTAATTAAAAGTTTTTTTATTATAATTATCTAAATCATTTCTAAGAGTACCGTAAGTTGTTATAACTACATCGTATTTATCTATTTCTTCAAAGGCTTTTTCACGTTCTTTTTTACTTCCATGTATTAATAATACCTTCATAGTTGGAGCAAATGTTTCAAATTCATTTTTCCAGTTATATATAAGTGAAGTAGGAGTAACTATTATACTTTTACAGCTGTCTTTAGTCTTAGACAATAAAAAACTAATAGCTTGTAGCGTTTTACCAAGACCCATTTCATCTGCAAGTATACCACCAAATTCATAATGATCTAGCGTATTAAACCAATTAAGACCTGCTACTTGATAATCACGTAGATTAGCATTAAGTTCATTTGGAAGAGTTAACTCTAAAGTTTTTATATTTTCAAATTTCTTGGAAATATCTTTTACTAAATCCCTACCAGTTATAAAATTTAAGTTTTTATTTTCAAACATATCATTTAGATATAAGATTTTGCTGTTATGAATTTTAGAGATATCTTGATTTCCAATTAAATCTAAGTTTTCAAGCAGTTCGAAAAAATCTTTAGTTTCTTTTTCTTCTAGATTTAAAAAATTTCCATTTTTTAATTTATAGAATTTACTTTTTTCTTTAAAAGCAAGTAAGATATCTTTATATTCATCTTTATTAATATCTTCTATGTTAAAAGAAAAATCTAAATATCCATCAACACCATCTCTTACAGAGGCTTGGATAGAAGATGAATTGTATATTTTTTTAGATCTAAATTTATCAGAGTAATAAACATCACCAAAATCTTTAAGGTTTATTATTTCTTCATTTAAGAATGTATATAAATCTAAATCATTTCCTTTGAACACATAAACTTTATTATCTAAAATGAATTTTAAATCATTAAGCTTATTTTTAATTTCATTTTCTTTTTCTAAATCTCTTAATATGAATTTTTGTCCATTTTTATCATCGTAAACAAATTTTAAATCACAAATAATACTAGAGCCTTTTAAGTCAAAATAAAATTCCGTTTTAAAATCACTTATTATATTATTTTTTATTTCGTCATCTATTTTAACTTTTTTAGAAAATTGTGATATTTTAGGGACTAAATTACTTAATACCCCTTGAGTGTCTTCTTTTTCAAAAACTATATTTTTAGTTTTATTTAGTACAGAATAAATTCTATTATAATTTAAAGCTTGCTCACCATAAAGTAAATATATATTATCATTGTATAATAAAACATCACCTTTATCTGTTAATGGAATAGGTAAATCCTCATTAGATGTAAGTTTTATCTTTCCATCATCATTTTTCACATCAAAAGAAATTGGAAGTACATCCTTTATTATTTTAGGGCTATACTGTTCATTACTAAAGTTAAGTGTAAAACATTTATTTTTTAGAGTTTCTAAGAAAATTTTAAATTCACTTTTTCCGATATACATCATTTTAGGATTAGAAACACTAAAATAAGATGCTAAATTATTTCCGTAGTTTTCGATAATATCAATTAAATTTTCATCTTCAGGATAAAAATAATGAATATTTGGGTTATAAGTAAAGTTTTTACCGTACTCTAAAGTGTAGTTATTGCATTTAGCACATGCAAAATCTCTTAAATTTTTTAGAACATACATTTTACCTTGCCCTATTTTAAAATCAGCAAATATTTTATCGCGTTCAATAGATATATTTACTTCTAAATTAACTAATTCTCTCTTAGAGTCATCAAAGTGAAATAATAGTTGTTTATTAGGTTGTGTAGGGATTTTTATAATAGGATCTTTTTCGTTAATTTGAGAAACTAAGCTTGTAGCATATTCCCTTTTGGCAAGTTGTAGTCCATATATAGAAGTTGCAGCTAAGTGTTTACATATGAATAAGCGATTATTACTATTTCTAGATCTAAAGTCTTCGCAAGTACATCTAGCTTCAACTATTTTTAGTTCTTTAGTATTTACAGATATAGAATTTGGATAAACTTCATTATAATATTCAGATTCACAAATTCCATCAAAAGATATTGTATCTTCATTTATATTAAACGTAACATAATCGACTAATTTTTTATTAAAATATTTAATTCCTCTTATCCATCTAGATTGGTCCGTTTTTGATTTTATTAAATCTTGTATTTGCTTAAAGTCCAATTTGTCTCACCTTACCCTCATTGTGTATATAAAACATTATAGTCTATAAAGCTTTAAATTACACAAAAATATTTAAAATATATATCGCGATTTAAGAAAAAACTATGATTTAAAATACATAAATCTAATAAATTCACGAACTTTTAATATACTACATAATGATATATTTATACAAGCTAAAAAATATTTAAATATTTTTAATATTAAGCACACCTTTAAAATCTATTTTAATAAAATAATATAAATACTAAAATTTAGACTTTATATATAAGGTCTTAGAATTAATTTTAGTAAAATATTTTTTTAGAAATTTTTTATTTATTTAACTAAAATGAAATTAATATTTGTAGTTATTTAATTCAAATAATTATATTAACATCATAAGGTTATTAAATACTATGAAATTTATAAAAATAAAATAGGAGATGATAGTTTGAAACTATTAATTTTAGATAGTGGCCATGCTGAATATGTAGCTGGTAGAGAAGCCCCAGATAAATCTATGAGAGAGTGGGAATTTAACAATGATATGCAATATAAAATAAAAAATTTGGCAGAAAAACATGGAATTACTGTATTTTTAACTAATCCATATCCACAACAAAAAGATGAAATGGGACTAACTAAGAGAGCAGAAATTGCAAATGGTTATTGGGCATTAAAGCAAAAACCACCTGCACTATTTTTTAGTATACATGCAAATGCTTATAAAAATGAATTTAATGAAGCTAGAGGAACTGAAACTTATATAGCATCTAATGCAAGTCAAAACTCTAAAAATGCTGCAAAATATGTACAAGAATCAGTATATAAAATGATAAAATCAATAGATACTAATGCTAAAGATAGAGGCGTTAAGGTTGCAGATTTTACTGTTATATATAAAGCTAATATGCCATCCATACTTGCAGAATATGCTTTTTATACTAATAAAGAAGATCTTAAAATTTTAAAAGAAAATAGAGATCAATTAGCAGAAGCAACTATTCAAGGAATATGTAAATACTTTGGTATAGAATATATACCAACAGAACCAGAAAAACCAGATCCACCAATAGATCCAGATCCTCCTGTAGAACAACCTAAATTATATGAAAACTGTGTAGTATATAGTGGTCAAGTAGATGAAAATATAGCTCAAATATTAAGTTGGGACTTAAAGGATTATGTTGTTGTAGATTTAAGTGTTTATAAAGAAGGTTTAGGTAAAAATATTTATGTAGTAGGAGCTGCATGTGGAAAGTTAAAAGGTGACTATAATTTCTATGGAAAAGACAGATGGGAAACTTTAGATATGGTTATGAATTATATAAAGAAATAAATAAAGAATAAAAAAATGTGCTATCACTAATTTTAATATTAGCTGATAGCACATTTTTTTATTTATTTTTACATTTAATTTATGTCATAATTAATAAATTTAACGAGACGTTAGTATATGTAATTATTTTAAACATAATATATGTTAAGGAGGTATTTTAATGGAAAACATAATATTAACATTATCGTGTTTACCTAAGGTTGGTAAAAAGACGATACTTTATTTTATAGAAAATATGATGAATAAACCTAAGGACGAAAGGGATTTATTAGATATATTTATAGATATAAAAAGTAATAATAAACGTATAATAGTTCCAACGTTAGATCAACTAAAAGAAGCAATAACCAAAAGTGAAGAAATAATATTAAGTTCTCAAAAACAAAATATAAAAAATATAGATATATTAAATGAGAACTTTCCAAAGAAATTGATAAACATAGAAAATCCTCCAGTAATACTTTTTTATAAAGGGAATTATAATAGTTTGATAAATGATAATTCTGTTGCAATCGTAGGAAGCAGAAGAGCGGGCTTAAAGGCTCTAGAGGCATCTTACAAATTAGGAAATATATTTGGAAAAGAAAAATATAGTATTGTAAGTGGATTAGCTATAGGATGTGATGAACAAGCTCATAAAGGATGCTTAGATGTTAAAGGTAATACAGTTGCAGTACTACCATGTGGATTAGATGACATATATCCAAGTAGTAATAAAGATTTAGCAAATAATATATTAGAAAATAATGGGTGCTTAGTTAGTGAATATCCTATTGAGATGAAATCTTTTAAAAATAATTTCATAGAAAGGGATAGAATTCAAAGTGGATTAAGTAGTGCAGTTATAGTGTGTGAAAGTGATGTTAATTCAGGAACTATGCATACTATTGATTTTTCCAAAAGACAAAATAGGATTTTAGCATGTTTAGATATTGAAGCTAGTGGAAATCAAAAACTTATCAAAGAAGAAAAGTGTATAGTAATTAGAAATAAAGAAGATATAAAAAAATTGAAATTAGAAATAGATAAGTTTAATGATTATTTTTATTTAAATAATTTTAAACAAAGTAGCAAACAATTAAAAATAGAACTATAAAATAAATAGATTTATACTATTAGTTGAATTGAATGAAATGTAGAAAAATGTAGAATATAGATTTAAAATAAATTTGTTTTATGATATATTATATTTTATTGCTAAAAATATAAGTTAAACTTTTATAAAAATAAAAGTAATGAAAGGAAATATATCATGGAACCAGTTAGAATTAATATTACAGATTTTAAATTAAATAATTTTATAAATTACTATGAAGATAATGCAAAAGAAATGATTTTTGAATATCAAGATTCAGTTGTTAGAGTAAATTTAATAGATAAAGATTATATGGATGTAATAACTTTTGATGAAGATTATGAAGATTTACAAGAAGCCAATGATTATAAGGAAGTTTTATTAAATGAAGAATATGCACTACATTTTATAATAGGTAAGACACATGAAGGTGCTGAAAAATTTGAGTTTATAGACGGTACAAAATATAGTATGAAGCATTATTTAGATGATTTATATATGGATAAAAATAGTATAAAAGATATAGGAGATTTAAAGTTGAATTTAGATCACTTAGTAGGTCTTTTGATTGATGTAGAAGATGGAGAATATGTAATGAGTATTACTAACTATGAAAAGGGATTAAGCCCAAGAATAGAAGAAGTTGAAGAATCTGGAGATTTAGAAGATATAGTGAAAAACTTAATAAATAGATTTACTGCGTAAATAGTAAGTATGACCTGTAAAATGTAAAGGTCATACTTTTTTAATAGATAAAAATATATATTAGTTATTCATATCAGCAGGATAATATAATCCAATTTGCTTACGTATAGTGTCCATAATATTCATAACAGAAAGGGAATTTTCTAAAGTATTTAAATTAGAGTAAGTTTTATTAGATTTTATTAAGTCAATAAAATGACTAATTTCATAGTACATATCATTTTCATATTGACTTAAAGTTAAGTCTTCAGTACTACCATCTGTATAAACTATTTTAACAGAGCTAAAATTATTTATTTTTTCGATTATGATACTTCCATTTTCACCCTGAATTTCAGATGGAAGATGAGAATTAGATATTTTAGAAAACATAATGACTCCATCCATATCATCATACTTAAATATAGCACTACCTTGAGCATCAACCCCACTTTCGAGCATCAACGCATTACAAAGAATATTTTTAGGAACGCCAAATAAATTAACCATTGGAGCTATACAGTAAACACCTATATCCATTAAAGATCCATTAGAAAGTTCATTTTTAAAGGCATTTAATATTATTCCTTCTTTGTATTTATCATATCTAGAAGAATATTGACAATAGCTTGCAAAGTATCTTCTTATTTTTCCTATTTTATGTAAATTATTTTTTACTTGCAAGAAGTTTGGAAGTACAGTAAGTCTCATAGCTTCCATAAGTAATACATTGTTTTCTTTAGCAGTTTTAATCATATCTTCAACTTCATTAGAATTAGAAGCGAAGGCTTTTTCACATAGTACATGTTTTTTATTTTTTAGAAATTTTATAGCTTGTAAGTGATGTATTGAATTAGGAGAAGCTATGTATATTGCATCTAATTCTTTATCATTTGCCATATCATCTAAATTTGTATATGTTTTAGTGAAATTATATTCATTTTTAAATTTTGTAGCAGTATCTATATTTCTAGAATAAAAGGCATGTAAATTTATATCATCGATTAATTTTGATGCTTCTATAAAGTTTTTAACTATAAATCCACTTCCTATTATCCCTAAATTTATTTTTGAACTCATAAAAATCCCCCTAAGATGTTTTTATTTTAATTATAACATAGAGAAAAATTACATATATAGAATGTATTGAGTGTATATATATTTAACTATGATTAAATAGTATGAATATCAAAAATATAAAAATAAGATGTAAATAAGTAGTATTATTTTGGATATATTTTACAGTTATGCTATAATTTGTATGAAAAGTGTATTATAACAAGGGGGAGTTTTATGAAACTGAAGAAAAGTATATACGCAGCTATAGTTGTTAGTGCTATGGCTATTAATAGTGTTGTGCCAATAGCGTATGCAAATGAATCAAAAGAGTATGAAACATATACAAAGCCTAAACCTAAGACATTTACTCAAATATATGACATACCTGAAGAAGTTCAAAAAGACTTATCAGAATTAGATAATATAAAATATTTCAAATTAAAAACAAATTCAGATTATGAGGTAGCACTTGCTCATGCAAATGGAAGCTATACATTTGTCAAAGATGCTAATACAATAGAAGAAGCAGTAAGTATGGCAAATAGTTTAGAAAATGAGTATAGTGAACAAAACATTATACCAACGGTTATAAATAGTAAAGGAATGATAGCATATACAACAAATTCTATAGGTCGTATTGTAAAGCTGGGAGAAGGTATATCCGAAGATTCTATAAGTTATATTACTAATTTATATAAAGATTCTAATAAATCACAAGCTTATACATATATTAATCATGGATTTATAGATGACGTGCCAGTTATAGAAGAAACTGAAACTATGGTAAAAATAGAAGCATCAGGATTTACAGGCTGGATTGAAAAAAGTGATGAAAGTGGAGCTAATATAGTACTTTTACCTATGAATCAAGCAACTAATTTAAGTTACTATGAAAATGTAGAGGGACAATTAATCCACTACATCAGTTCTAATGTAGAAGGAAACACAGGAACTAAAAGAAGTATAGGAAGAGCACCTTCTTTTATGAATAAAGGTATAGAATATTATAGTTATGATGGAAATTATTATTATGATGACATAAATAAATTAATATCAGATGAAAAAGAAAATCATCACAATAATGCTGTAAATAGCAATGAGCCATATTATAATTATTATCAATATTTATCAGCGAGAAGTAAAGTTTCATATAATGCTAGTGATATTGATAAATATTTTGAATATGTAATATCAAAAGATAGTAAATTAGAAGGTAGTGTATTAAGGGGAACTGGAGAGTACTTTATAAAGGCTCAAAGCAAATATGGTGTTAATGCATCTTTTATGATAGGTATTGCTATGAATGAATCAGGAAAAGGAATATCTACATTATCAAAAACTAAAAATAATATTTTTGGTATAGATGCTAGAGATGACA
>NZ_DATIRC010000296.1:0-2132 GCF_035470145.1 Romboutsia sp. | reverse complement strand
CTATCTGGATACTGTTCGAAGTATCCAAAAGAGAAGTAATTTTCATGCAGCCATCTTCTTCTAAGCTGGTAATCACAAGAGTACACCCACCTATACCTTGGAAAAAATGACTGCCTCCAATAAAATAGGCTCCTGTTCCGTTTATTCTTACATGGGATAATGTCCAAAAACTAAGTGTCGTATCGTCTGGTAACTCTTTTTCATTTGGATTATTTCTAACGAGGTTTTTATTTTTATAAATATAAATGCTCGTTTCGTCATAATATTTTTTATCTTCGGATGCAGTTGGAAAAATTCCCTCAATAATATATTTCCCTATAGGCACCTGTGACCAATTCTTATCAATCTGATTCCAATACCATGTTTCTCTTTCCCCTGGTTCAAGCTTCCAATAGCAAAATAGGCATCCTGAAAATACTGTTTCCCTATTTTCAGTATATACATTAAAACAGGGGCCACCGATTTCAATTTTATCTTCACCTATATTTGTAATGAATACTGTAACTGTTTCACCCTGTTTATACTTACATTTATCTGTAGTAATATCTATTACTCCATCGAACGTAGTTGTAGTAAAAGGTGAAGTACTCCCGGAAAATACTTCATTTCCAAAGCCGCTTACTATTAAAAAGGCAAGTATTAGGAAGATAAATATCGTGCTTTTTCTCTTATTCATGATAATCTGTATATTAAAAAAATAATATATAAGGTTGGAAAACATTAGGTATCTCCCTAACCAAAAAAGCTAGTTTTTAAATAATTAATTCGTACATATTACCTAATAGCCAATAATGTGGGGTATGCCCAAGGTCACCCTGGATATAAATGCCTTTAAGGCTCTTGCTTCAGATACACGTTTAGATATTCTTAGATCACTTGATGGTAAAAGGTTAAATCTCAAGGATATTAGTAACGCTACCAATCTCCATCAGGTGACTGTCCATGAACATCTAACTAAACTTATTGAAGTAGACTTGGTAAAAAAGATAGAAAGAGAAGGGCATAAATGGGTGTATTATAAACTCTCCTGGAAAGGAGCAAGCCTAATGCATCCTGAAAACACAAGGATAACTATCTTATTTAGCATTGCTTTTATCTCATTGTTTATTGGTATCGCTGGTTTAATAGATCTACTAAGGAAAACAGCAGTAACAACCACTGAAAATGGGACATTTGGCCCCGGATCAGAAACTATACCTCTTTTTCAAACACTATCACTTTATATCACTGTTAGCTGCTTTATACTTTTTACAATCCTCATCATATTATCCCTAATTAGATTAAAGAAAAATATAAAACCAAAACTTTAAGTTACTCAGCATTTTTTTCTTACCTCTGATTGAAATTGATAAATTAATTTGTTAAAAGAAGGATTTATTTTTTTTCTTTTATGAATATGCAATAATAATATATAGACAGCGATAAATGCAGTGCCGGGGGCGGGAATGCGAACCCGGACATTGATCTCGCTGGAAAGCGATGCTTTACGACGAGAACGCACTGGCACACTCTAGTACGGTTTGTGGATTTGGTGGCATAAAAGTAATGCAAACAGATTTGTGAATTAATCTAAGGTAGAACCAATCATCGTAACCATGCATAAAGCATAAATATTATATTTATTATAATTATTATGGTAATTATAAAGGTGAAGGTATGGCGAATACTACAATCTCCATAAATCAGCAAACCAAGAAAGCATTATCAGAACTGGGCATGAAGGGAGAGACCTATGATGCTATTATAAAAAAACTTATTGAACGGTATGCATGGAAAAGATTGGATGAACGATGGAACAGGATTCTTTCTGAGGATGACTTTATCCCATTAGACAAATTGTGATCTCGATGGGATACAAGGTTTTTGTATCAAGGACATTTCAGAAAATATATAGTGAACTGCCAAGGAACATACGGGATAGAATAAAGGAACATTTGCAGGAGTTAGAAAATGATCTGGTTACCTCTCGATCTCGTTGTGACATAAAAATGTTACGTGATACCGATCCGAAGAAATATCGGTTAAGGGTTGGAGAGTATCGTATCATTTATGCTATCGAGGATAGGCAAGTTAAAATTTTAGACTGTATAAAAAGAGAGATTGGGTATGGCCACTTATAATATTTTTTAAAG
>NZ_DATIRC010000295.1:0-15847 GCF_035470145.1 Romboutsia sp. | reverse complement strand
TTTAGCTGCTATAAACGATACTACAGGAACTATGCCATTAGTATTACACGGAGGAACTGGTATACCTGCAGACATGATACAAAAAGCTATATCTTTAGGTGTTTCTAAAATAAATGTTAACACTGAATGTCAATTAGCTTTCGCAGCTGCTACTCGTAAATACATAGAATCTGGTAAAGACTTACAAGGTAAAGGATTTGACCCTCGTAAGGTTTTAGCTCCAGGTTTCGAAGCTATAAAAGCTACTGTTAAAGAAAAAATGGAATTATTCGGTTCTGTAAACAAAGCTTAATTATTTGTTAAGGATTATAATTCTATACAGATTTTAAATTTAAATTTTTACAAAATAGAAAAGACCTTATTATTTTGAACTAAATAATAAGGTCTTTTATTTTAGCTGTAAAATTTAGATGCACCTACTAATTGTCTTTTACCAACTATCTTAGATAAGTTAGTAAGAGATGCTATTTTTATATCTTTAAAACTTACAAGGAATACAAACTTAAAATCAGTAAATGATTCATCTATATTATATACATCAAAGAAACATCTTACATTGTCAAATAGGTAATTATCTTGTAATTCTTCTTCAATCTCGTCTGTAGCATCTTTTAAATATGCTCTTACGTCTTCAAATAGTACATGAAAGTAAGATTCATCTATCTCATCTCCAATTTCTTCAAGTACCTCTTCTATATCTTGCATATCGAATACGTCTTGAGCTAGTTGACAATCAAATGCCATTATACTTTCTTGATTTATTGTATCTGATATATCTTGTACATACTCAAAATCTGGACGTAATCCTATAATATCTTTTACTTCTTTACTACTAACATTAATGTTACCTTTTTTATTTTCTATTTTTAACTCTACCACAAGATCACCTCCCCCGCTAAATGGTACTTTTTAGCTATATGATTCTATAA
Organism: Romboutsia sp.; assembly: GCF_035470145.1. Classification (GTDB taxonomy): domain Bacteria; phylum Bacillota; class Clostridia; order Peptostreptococcales; family Peptostreptococcaceae; genus Romboutsia_D. The sequence goes on along the minus strand of NZ_DATIRC010000295.1, from coordinate 14,918 downwards.
CTTGTTTTATATCACTCCAGCTATTAACCCTGGTTATACTTTCATGTTCAATTTCTTTATTATAATTAGTATCTATTAACAAAACTCTCATACCTTCTTTTGCTAATTGTATGGCATTTGTAGGATTATCTTCTATAAATATGTGACACTCAAGCTCCTTAGCTTTTGTTACTTTATAATCACTTCCTAGTAAATGTACATCTATGTTTGAAAATCCTTTGTCATTTAGCCAATTTGTAGTTACCTCTGTCAATTTTTCATTTCTAGCTGTTACAAAATATAAATTATGTTTAGAGTATAATTCATATATAACATCTTTTGCTCCCTCTACAACTTCAGCTTCTGAATAAGAATGCATATAGTTTGTATGGAATTCATTCAGCATAGTATTCATATCTACTCCATATAAATCCTGCCAATCATGAGTATTACATTGATCTTCAGTTATATCCTTATTATACAATTCATTTAAATACGGAATAAAATGATATGGACTAGTTATAGTTCCATCTATATCAATACATATATTTAATTTATTCATATTATCCTCCCTAATTACCTATTGAACTTTACAATCGAACATTATATCACATGTTAAATTATAAATCAAAACTCGTACTTTATTTATATGTATATAATACCAAAAGCTTACCCGAAAAGGTAAGCTTTATATAATTTAATTGTATATAGTTTTATTTTCATCTATTTTTTTATCTAGATCACTTAACCTTTCCTTAAAACTAGTTATGTGATTATCTGATAAATTTAGATATTCTGTTATTTTACCTATATATTTTGGATTTTTAGTATTGATTAATTTAATAGATGATTCCATAGCCTTTTTTCTTAACTCATATGCTTTCTTTACATCACTTCTTGCATTATCTAATACTTTTGTATACTCATTATTAGAAAGCAGTGGTATTTCCATTTTATCATAAATATCCATTACTTCTTCGCATTTTTGCCCAGCATACTCTAAATCTTCTTTTATATTAGTTAAATTTTTAATGTTCTCTGATATATTTGTAGTATATGGCATACAGTCTCTCATAGGAATTAAAGCCACAGTTTCTATATCATAAATTTTCTTTTTAAATTCAAATATAATCTCTTTATCTGCTTTTTGATTAGATTCTATATCCTCTATAGGTTTTAGAGGTTGCTTACCTTTCAAGCCATTACTTTCCTCATCCGTTAAGTCTTCACTATTTTTTTTATCTTCTACCTTATGCTTATCTTCTTCATCAACTATCTTACTTACATCCTCATGTTTTGATATATTTGTTTTATTTTCTGAATCAAAATCTTTGTCAAAATTAGAAGCATACTTATCATAATATCTATTCTCAACTGCATAATTATGATAATACATAGCTTCTTTTATTTTATTTAATCCACTCATATAAATATTTGTTATAACTATTGTACTTACTAGTACAACATAAACACTACTATACATACAAGATCTTTTAAAGTTACTATAATTCTTAAACAAGGTTATTAAGGGAATAAGGTATAAAAATAAGAATACTAATATCCATCTCATTGACAAACATCTCCTTCTTTTGTATATTAAAGCAAAAATCCCCCAATGTACCTATTTTAACCATTTAGTTTATAGTATTTACAACTTTTCAATTTATTAATCTAATATTTTAGTTAATTTAAAATCTGTATAGTCACAAGAAGCTAATATATATTCTACTCCGTTTTGGATACCTTTTAATCCCATTTTAAATGATTCTTTTCCATGTAAGTGACCATATATAACCTTCTCTACATTATATTCTTCAAATAATTGTGTAAATAATGATTCTTCAAGCTTATCATTTGTAGGTGGGTAGTGGGTAATAACAATTAACTTAGTGTATCCTTTTTTATGAGCAGATTGTAATGATAATCTTAATCTATTCTCTTCTCTCTTATATATTTTTGCATCATTTTCATCAAATTTAACATCATTAGGGCACATCCAACCTCTACCCCCACAAATAGCATAATCTCCATACTCATAGAAGTTTGTTTGTAAAAATTTCATATTATCATATAATTTATTTAACCCAGTTACTGTAGTCCACCAATAATCATGATTTCCTTTTATAAGTACTTTTTGACCTGGTAACTTATTTATTATATCTAAATCTTCTTTTGCTTCATTTAAGTTTATACCCCAAGAAGTATCTCCTAGGACTAATACTAGATCGTCATATTTTACACTACATTTCCAACTTTCAATTATTTTAGTTTCATGACCTGTCCAATTATCTCCAAATATATCCATTGGCTTATTTACCGCCGTTGAAAAGTGCAAGTCTCCTATTGCATATAAACTCATTATCTGTATTCCTTTCTAATTATATCTTTGTTTATATATTATTTCCTATTTCTCTATAATTTAAAAAAGAAAGTTATCCACTAGTATGGATAACTATCTAATTATTTTTATTATTGTATTGTTCTAATAAAGTATCAATTTCTTTTTTAAGGTATAGTATTTCTGCTATATCTCTTTCATTATCTATTTTATCTAGTCTTCTTTGATATACAAGAGCTTTATGTGTATCTCCTAAATTATATAGTTCTTGTATTTTATTTAATACATCTCTTAAAGTTGCAGATTTGACTTGGTACATAACTTGAGCTTTCATTATATCTTCTCTTATTTCACTCATTTCCTGATCTAATAAAAATGCCGCATCTGCTGCTCTTCTTAATCTCACAGCTAGATTTTCTGGTATATAATGTTCATACTTATATTTTAAAGAGTGCTCTATTGTTGCCCAAAAGTTCATAGCAAGCGTTCTTATCTGTATTTCACATAAAATTTCCTTTGAACCTGCAATTGAGTTTATAGGGTATTTAATTATAACATGATAACTTCTATATCCACTATCTTTAAAATTTTCTATATAGTCTTTTGAATAAACTATAGACATATCACTTCTACTTTTAATAAGCTCTACTATAGTATATATATCTTCAACAAATTGGCACATTATTCTTATCCCAGCTATATCTTCCATCTCAGATTCTATATCTTCAAGATTAAGTCGCTTTGCTTTTGATATTATAGATGCTATCTTTTTAGTTCTACCTGTCACAAATTCTATTGGAGAGTACTCTCCTTTTGCCATAAATTCTTTTCTTATATTTTTAAACTTTACCTTTAACTCTTCAACAGCATGGTCATAAGGAGCTAATACTTCATCCCATTTTTCGTATTCCATCTCACTCACCCTTTGTTCTATTTTTACAGTCATATCTATTTTAACATAATTTATTTTTTTTTGGTATAATAAAGCAATTCCCCATCAGATAGTATATAATCAATTTCTTGTAACTCTACTAAATAACTAATTACTGATACAAGAGATGATTTAAAGAAGTGATATGCTTTATAATTGTTTCTCAAATTATTTTTTACTACTATCTTTTTCAAAAGATTCTCTAATCCCATAGAGGTATTTAATTCTTCCCTTATTTGGTTAATATATTTATTAATAGCATCTTCATGCTTTTTTATTAATTCTCTACTATCTTGTTTTGTAATTGTATCTTTACCATGACCAAGTACTAGATATTCAAAATCTATAATCTTTAATTTATTTATGGACTTTATATATTCTTGTAAATCATATATAAATAGGAAATCATATTTTGAAAGCATTTCTGAACCAATCAGTAAGTCTCCTACGAATAGTACTTTATCTTTAGTTAAAATACCTATACTCCCTGATGTATGACCCTTAAAATCTATTATAGTAAAATCTACACTATTTAAAGATACTATACCTTCTTTTAGTGTTTTATCTATATCTATTTTTTCTAATGATTTACTTTTTAACTTTCCATCCATAAACTCATTGCTTTTTCCACCTATGATATATCTAGATAATAAATCTGGGTACTCTATATATAATTTTGCATATTCTGATGATAGTATATATAAATTTTTATAATGCTCTCTGAATTGATTACATGCACCATAATGATCATTATGTTCATGTGTATTTATAATAAACTTCAAGTTTATATTATTTAATTCTAGCATATTAATTATTCTTTTGGGTCTTGAACCACTTAATCCTGGGTCTATGATTAAAGCCGTATTATCCCCATATATATACACTCCAGTGTTTGTTCCACCTTTTATATAAAAAGTATTCCCCTTTATATTTATCAATTCCATATAATCACCTAATTTACAATAACATTTTTTTCAATCTATTAATTGCTCTATCTCTTATAGCTTCATCTTTAGATACTCTTATTTTTATATTATAGGCTACGTTTTCATTTAATAGATAATCTATAAAATATTCAACTATACCCCTATCTTTAAACTCTATATCTATAATTTCCTTAGAATATATATTTGAATCTAAGGTCATTAGTTCATCTGCAAACTCTAATCTAGTAGCTTTATCTAAATAATCATTTTGAGGAATAAAATCTTCACAATATTGTATTTTATAATTAACAACTTCATCATTTATATCAAATCCATATTTCGATTTTATTATAGTATTGTAATCTAAATTTCTTTGAGTTACATTTAATAAATTTTTATTGTAATCGTCTTTTATCCAGTGCCCAAATAATCTACAATTTAATGGTCTTACTTCATATATCAAACACATATTTTTTTCATCTTTAAATGGACATGCATTTTTTTGTACAAATTCCAAAAGATAATAATCTAACACTTTACTTAAGCATTTTTTTCTTAGTTCCTCATTATTTTTTAAGTATTCAAATATATTTATAAATTCAATTAAATTTATCCCAACTGATTCCATACAACAGTTACCACAGCCTGTACAATCTCCACTTGGTAAAGTTGAATATATCTTATTCAACTTATTAAATAATTTATTTTGTTTACAATAATCTATACAATTTAAAATATCATTCTTTTTTATACTAGTCATTATTATTACTCCTTGTTATAATTATTAAGTTAATACAAACAATTATTATAACACATTTTTTAATACTAATTATAGGAGGTAAATTTTATGAATAGATATACAAAGATAATAAATATGATGGATAGTTATTATACTAAGGACTACGAAAAGCAAAAGAAAAACATAACTAAAGTTAGAGAAGTTAGAGAAGAAACTGTTAGAAAGTTCTTCTTGCAAGGTGATTGCGAAGTTTTAGTTGTATTAGAGGAAAGTGGTAAAGAAATTCTTATAGATGACTTCTCTTCAGAAGATGATATAAGAAAATATTTAGGTCCTAAATTTATAAATAAAAAAAGATAACTAAATGGATGCTTTTGCATCCATTTTTTATTGTAACTAAGCTACAGACCTAATATTAAACTATACATATAACTATATTTATTTTTTATATTTAATGTATAAATTAAATTTATATGTCCATAATAGTAGTATAAAATTAAATATTTAACTCAATCTCCCCCAATTTGAGCTTTCGTTCCCCCAACGAAAGCTCTTTTTATGTTTAAATTTATAACCTTTAATCACTCTAGTTAATAATCTTTATATAGGTTATAATGATTTAATATAAATATCAATTACGAAATGAGGTATAAAAATGATAACAATAGGCAGCTTGAATTTAGACACAGATTTTGAATATAGAATAATAAGAGAAGAAGATAATGATTTAGATTTGTTTATAGATATCAATTATCGTAGTTTAGATATAGATAATAACGGCTCTCATTTACTTAGTTCTAGAATCCAATTTCCTTTTGTTAGGTCTATTATATTAAGATTAAACAAAGAGGGCCATACAATGACTGTACACTTAATGAGAGACATAGATTTATTTTCAGCTTTTGCAAACTTTGAGATTGACTATTCTAATTGTGTAATACATTTGAAAAATAATCTTGAAAAAGTATCTATGTATAAATCATTAATATAAATTATAATTAAACTACATTTTCCAAAAAATAATAAGGGGGCCTTAATAGGCCCCTTTATTGTTTTTTCATTTATTTATATCTAAATTATATTATCTTTTAAATATATAGTCAATATAATTTTCTGAATATTTAAATAATTTATTTATTTTTCTTTACTCCATATATTGTTGCATATATGTCTTTTAATTCAGTTACTAATGGTAATCTTGGATTAGCTCCCGTACATTGATCATCAAATGCATCTAACGCTAACTTTTCTATTGCATCAAAGTATGTTTTTTCTTCTATACCACATGCTTGTATAGTCATCGGCATATTTAATTCTTTCATTAAGTTTCTAACTGCTTCAACTAAACTCTTAACACCTTCTTCAGTAGTATTAGCTTTTAATCCTAATGACTTAGCTATTTCAGCATATTTTTTATCAGCTACATATGACTTGTATCTAGGGAATGCAGCAAATTTAGTTGGTGCAGTTGCATTGTATTCTATTACATGTGGTAATAATATTGCGTTTGCTCTACCATGCGGTATATGGAATTCAGATCCTAACTTATGAGCCAACGAGTGGTTTACTCCTAAGAAAGCATTAGCAAATGCCATACCAGCTATACAAGAAGCATTGTGCATTTTTTCTCTAGCTTCTTTACCTTCTGCAGTAGTTGCGCCTTTATATGATGTTGGTAAGTAATCAAATACCATTTGTATAGCTTTCATTGCTAAAGCATCTGTGTAATCAGTTGCCATTACAGAAACATAAGCTTCTATAGCATGAGTTAACACGTCTAATCCTGTATCTGCTGTAACAGCTGCTGGTACAGACATTACAAAGCTTGGGTCTATTATAGCTACATCTGGAGTTAACTCATAATCAGCTAAAGGATACTTAACATTATTTACCTTATCAGTTATAACAGCGAAAGATGTAACCTCTGAACCTGTTCCTGATGTAGTTGGTATAGCTACCATTTTAGCTTGTCTTCCTAATTTAGGGAACTTGTATATTCTCTTTCTTATATCCATAAACTTTAATCTTAAATCTTCAAAATCTGCTTCTGGGTTTTCGTAGAATAACCACATACCTTTAGCAGCATCCATTGCAGATCCTCCACCTAAAGCTATTATAGTATCTGGCTTGAATTTTCTCATAGCTTCAGCACCATTTAATACTGTATCTACAGATGGATCTGGCTCCACATCAGCAAATACATCTATCATAACTGGATTTCTTCTTTTTCTTAAGTTATATTCTAATTTTTCAACATATCCTAATTGAACCATCATTCTATCAGTTACTATCATTACTCTTTCAACGTTTGGTAACTTCTCTAAGTATTGTATTGATCCAACTTCATGATATATTCTTTCAGGTACTTTGAACCATTGCATATTAATTCTTCTCTTTGTAACTTTTTTAACATTTATTAAGTTTACAGCTGATACGTTATCTGTAGTTGAGTTGTTACCCATAGATCCACATCCTAAAGTTAATGATGGTGTATTCACGTTATATACATCTCCTATAGCACCGTGAGTAGATGGTGCATTTACTAACAATCTTCCTGTTCTTACTCTGTTACTGAATTCTAATATTACATCATCATCATTTGAGTGTATAACAGCTGAGTGACCTAATCCACCGAATTCAGTCATGTCTACACATCTTTGTATACCTTCTTTAGCATTTTTAGCTTTTATACAAGCAAGTACCGGACTTAACTTTTCTTTAGATAATGGATGATCCATTCCTACTCCACCTATTTCAGCTACTAACATTTTAGCATCTTTAGGAACTTCAAATCCTGCCATTTTAGCTATTGTGTATGGACTTTGTCCAACTATATTTGGATTTAACGACTTAGTTTCTGGATTTATAACTGTTTTTTCTAATAATTCTTTTTCCTTTGCATTAACAAAGTAACAGTTGTATCCTTTCATTAATCCTACTACTTCATCGTATATACATTCTTCTACTATAACTGCTTGCTCTGAGGCGCATATCATTCCGTTATCAAATGTCTTAGATAATATTAAATCGTTTACAGCTTGCTTAATATCAGCAGTTTTTTCTATGAAACAAGGTACGTTACCTGCTCCAACTCCTAATGCTGGCTTTCCTGATGAGTAAGCTGACTTAACCATTCCAGGTCCTCCAGTTGCTAATATTAACGCTACACCATTGTTTTTCATAAGTGCACTTGAAGCTTCTAAAGATGGTACTTCTATCCATTGGATACAATCTTCCGGAGCTCCAGCTTCTATAGCTGCATCTCTTAATATTCTAGCTGCTTCAGCTGAACATTTTTGAGCTGATGGATGGAAACTGAATATTATTGGATTTCTTCCTTTTATTGATATTAATGATTTAAACATTGTTGTTGAAGTTGGGTTAGTAACAGGAGTAACTCCAGCTACAACACCTATTGGTTCTGCAACCATCATATAGCTTTCTTCTTCATTCTCTTCTATAACTCCAACTGTTTTTGTATATTTTATACTATTATAAACATATTCAGTCGCGAATATATTCTTAGTTACTTTATCTTCAAATATTCCTCTTTGAGTTTCTTCTACTGCCATTTGAGCAAGTTCTATATGCTTATCAAGACCTGCCTTAGCCATTGCACCTACTATTTTATCTATCGCTTCTTGATCTAACTCTAGCATAGCATCCTTTGCTACGTTAGCTTTTATTACTAAATCATTGATCATGTTTTCTACACTGAATTCTTGTTTCGTTTCTACTGTTTTAGTTTTTTTTACTTCTTTACTCATAGTGCTGTACCCCCAAATGATTATAATTTATATTAGACTGCGTTAGTTATTTAACAAACTTTCCATAATTAGATAATACATTAACCGCCTAAATGTGTCAATATTTTTTGTTATTTTTTTATCTATTTCAGTTTATGAAAACGTTTTTATTTGTTTTTACTTTAATTTGATCTTTTTTCTAATCTTTTAATGTAATTTTAAATCTTGTTTATACATACATTTTACTCTGCAATGCATTTAGTTAAAATTTAATCAATTTCTCCAAATCAACTTTTAATCTTCATCTTTTCGAATCATTCTAAATAGAAAAAAACTAGAATTCAATCTTGATTCTAGTTATCTAATTAACATTTTTATTATTTAAAATTTACAACTACTTCTTTATATCCTATATTTTTCAACATGTTCTCTATACTAGTTTTTGTAGCTTTCATAATCTCCTTCATTAAACCTTCTTGTAATGCTTTTTCTTCATATTCTTTTTTATACTTATTTATATCATCTAATACTTCTTGAATTTCTAGTTTATTAAACATTGAGTTTTTTACGTCATAAACATAAATATTATCACTATCTATATAATGATCTAAAATCTCACACTCTTCTATTTCTATAAATATCTCTTCTCCTGTATTTTTAACTATATCTATATCCTCCGGCTTTACCCCTGCATTTATTATTCCATTATATTTTATAATAAATGATTTTTCAGTAAAAGGTATCCTTATATTGTTTATACTTTTATCCTTCTTAACTGTAATAACATTACTATAATTGTACTTTACTGTACTTAAATTTAATACTTGGCTTAGAGTATTCATTACCTTAGTAGTATCCTTATATATGTTTTGATTATTTTTAAACTTATGTATAAAGTATAAACCTGTTATTATTGTTACTAAAATGAGTAATAATATAATTACTTTATTAATTTTTTTTGCTTTTTGTAACACATAGTTTCCTCCTTTTGATATAATATTTTTGTTATTAACAAATATATTTATAAACTCAACAAAAATATTACGTATTGAATTTTTAAATATAATATTTTTATTGAGTTTAAATCTATATACTTTTTAGCATATTATTAAATTGAATATATGTTACTTTATGAAAGGAGTATTTTAAAATGACATTATTAGTTTTTGGGCATAAGAATCCAGATACAGATTCAATATGCTCTTCAATTTCATTAGCACACCTAAAAAACCAATTAGGTGAAAAAGCAACACCTTATGCTCTAGGAGAAATAAGAAAAGAAGCTCAATATGCTCTAGATTACTTTAAAGTAGAGTCTCCTGAAGTTTTAAAAAATGTAAAAATACAAGTTAAAGATTTAAGTTATGATAAAGTAGAACCTTTAACACCATATGCTTCTATACTAGAAGCTTACAACCTTATGGAAAGTGTACATGTAAAAACATTACCTGTAATATCTAATGATGGAGATTTTATAGGACTAGTTACTATGCAAGAGATAGCAAAAAGTCTTCTTCATCAACACTTTAATACTGTACATACGTCTCTATCAAATATATGCAAGAACCTTAATGGTTCAGTACTTGTAAATTGTGGTGATGATGTAAAAGGTAGAGTTGTAACTTTATCATTCGGTATGGAAAGTGTTATGGATATATTAACAGAAGAAGATATAGCTATAGTTGGTGATAGATACGATATCATAGAGTATGCTATAGATACAAAAGTAAAACTTCTAGTATTAACTGGTAAAACAGAAATATCTGACCATTTATTAGCTCTTGCTAAGCAAAATGAAGTTTCTATAGTATCTGTTAACTATGATACTTATAAGACATCTAATATTATAAATCAATGTAACTATTTAAATGATATAGTTTCTACAGATAATTTAGTTATTTTCAATGAAAATGACTATGCTGATGATGTAAAAGAAACTATGTTAAACACAAACTTCAGAGCTTATCCTGTTGTAGATAACCACAATAAATTCTTAGGATTAGTTTCTAGAGGACATCTTCTAAATCCAACTAAGAAAAATGTTATTTTAGTTGACCATAATGAATATGCTCAAAGTGCAGATGGTATAAAGCAAGCTAATATAGTAGAAATTGTTGACCATCATAAAATAGGTGGTATATCTACTGATGTTCCTATGTCATTCAGAGTTATGCCTGTTGGATGTACTTGTACTATAATATATCAAATGTACAAAGAAAATAATGTTGAAGTACCTCACCACATAGCTGGTCTTTTATTATCTGCTATATTATCTGATACATTATTATTCAAATCTCCAACTACTACTGAAATGGACAAAAAAGCTTGTGAAGAGTTAAGTAAGATTGCTAAAGTTGATATGGAAAGCTATGCTATGGAAATGTTCAAAATTGGTACATCTTTAGATGAGTATAGTATTGAAGAAATAGTAAACATGGACTTTAAAGAATTTAGTATGAGTGGAAAAAGAGTTGGTATAGGTCAAGTATTTACTTTAGATATAGATTCTATATTTGCTAAAAAAGATGAATTTTTATCTTATATAAATTCAACTAATTATGACATGTTAGTTCTTGCTATAACTGATATAATCAAAGAAGGTTCTTACTTAATATACAAAGCTAATGATAATGTAATATCTGAAGCTTTCAATGTTAATGCAGGGCAAGGAGTATTTGCTAAGGGTGTTGTTTCTAGAAAGAAGCAACTAGTTCCAAACTTAACTGCTGCTGTTAAAAATATATAATTATTTTATAGGTGCCAAGCTTATTGGCACCTTTTTGTATAGAAAAAAGTACCTTCCATGTTTTGAAAGATACTTTTACAATCTGAAAGGAAGGTATATTACCTTCCTTTATATAAAATACGTTTAATCTTCTTGCTCATTAATCTGTGTAGATTAATTTTGTGGTTTAAAATATAATTTGTATGTTTTGTGTTTTAGGATTTATTTCTATACTATTTTAAAACAAATTTTTAAAATTGTAAATAGTATGTTTTACCAATTATAAAAAAACAAATTACATTTTTTCTACATCTGAGTAATCTTTACCAAAAGTTTCAACCGTTACTGTTTTCATAACTTGTGGAGTTTTAGGTCTATCTCCTCTATCAGTTGCAGTTGTAGCTATTTCATTAACTACATCCATACCTTCTATAACTCTACCAAATCCAGCATATTGTCCATCTAAGTGTGGAGAGTTTTTGTGCATTATAAAGAATTGAGAACCAGCTGAGTTAGGAGCCATAGTCCTAGCCATAGATAAAACACCTGCTTCATGTTTTAAATTATTAGTAAATCCATTACCTCTGAATTCTCCCTTTATAGAGTGTCCTGGTCCACCCATTCCATTTCCATTCGGGCATCCACCTTGTATCATGAACCCTTCTATAACTCTGTGGAATCCTACTCCATTGTAGAATCCTTCATTTATTAATGTTACAAAATTCTTTACTGTATTAGGAGCTATATTTGGGTATAACTCTGCTACTATTTTCTTTCCATTTTCCATTTCTATAGTTACTATAGGATTTTTATTTTCCATATTTATCTTCCTCTCTTTTCTAACTATTTATTTATGTATTCTTACTCTTATTATTATATACTAACTTCTAGAAAAATCTCACAAAAATTTCAAAATATAAAAATTCGATTTGTTAATATAATCAATAGCTTTGAATATATAGAAAAGCTACTATATAAAATAGTAGCTTATTTATTTTCTGAATTTAATTGTGGCGTTTCCTGATATTCAATATCTAATAAGTCTAATATTTGTTTAGCTCTTTCTTTTGTTGAACCTTTTACTTCCACAAAATTAATATTTTCTGATTTTAAAAAGTTTAATATCGACTCATCTATTTGAAGTGCTATATCTTCCGCTTGCCATCTTACTCCATCTTGCACATATCCAAATTCTCTTGGAACATATACTATCATGTCATAGTTTTGTATATCTTCTATTGCTAAGCAATATAAATCCTTAAGTATTTGTATTTCCTTATTACTCCTAGTTTTGTTTCCTAACATAAATCTTCCATATATATAAGGTACAAAAGTAGCATAATCAGTAAGAGCATAATCAAATACTGATAATTCATCTTCTAATTTTTTTTGACCTAAATAAATACCATATTGTTCTGATATAGTTTCTATCATTCCTTTATCTTTTAAATATTCTGTTGAATATTCTAGCGCATATCCTACATCTAATCCCGATATTTTCATTTCTACATATAAATGCTGTATTAATGTAGTCTTTCCACATCTAGGGCCACCTAAAACTGCTATTCTCTTAGTTGCCATAATTTATATCAACTCCATATATTATTTTCTACATTTAAAGAACCTCTCTATTATACTAACATTTAGCAATTTATTCAATATTTTTGATACAATTCTATTTATTTACATAAAAATTCGCTTCGCTCATGTCGCCAACGACCTTGAAAATCAGGTCCGTTGCTCAAGTCTATCGGTTGGAATTATAACTTATCCACAAATCAGCTAAGTTATAATCCATTGGTATATAAAAATATTCATATTTTCATTTCTATTTTATAGAAATCAAAATATGAATATATATTTAAATATTTATTTCTAAGTTTTTTCCTATTTCATATCCTTCTTTATATATTTTGGTACAAAACTCTTTTTCAAACCTTAAAATATCATTTTTTTCAAATATAGTTTTAGGTCTAGCTACAATTATATTATCTGTATTATACTTATTTTTTACTTCATCTGGTAAAACGTAATCATTAGCTGTGGATATTACTATAACTTTATCCACATTTTTTTCAAATAATGGTTCTATTAATGTATTGTTAACTAATCCACCATCAAGTTTATATCCATCGTATAACCCTTCATTTACATCTTTCATAAATTGTTGATTAAAAGATAATGTTGCATTTGGATTACAAGGTAGCAAGGCGCTGTATTTTACACTGTTTAACGCATCTTCCTTATTCTCTTTACATATATTAACTACCTTTTCCCTAACATTTTTATTTTCTATCTCTATATAGTTCACATAGAAATCCATTTCCTGTTGATTTCTATTAATAAGTCTCTTTAATTCATCGATAGCATACGAATTATCCACAGTGTTATCCACTATTTTGATATCGTTTTCAGGATTTGAATCAATATTTATCCACATTTTTTCTAGGTTTTCAACATTTCCTGTGAATATGTAATATCCATTAATTGCCCCTATAGATGTTCCTGATATAACATCAAATTTATTTATTCCTCTATCATATAATCCTTTTACAACACCGGCTTGATATGAACCCTTAGCACCTCCACCAGAAAGGCATAATCCTATTCTCATGTTCCATTCTCCTTACCTATATCTCATAGAATTTATTAAATGTTTTATAAATACTATAGTGATCATCTACGCTTCCTAATTCTCTTATAGAATGCATCGCAAGTATTGGACTTCCTACATCTACTGAAGGTATATCTATATGAGTAGAAGATATTGGGCCTATAGTACTTCCCCCTCTTTCGTCCGATCTATTTACAAATTCCTGATATTCTACATTAGCTTCTTTACAAATAGATTTATAAATAGATATAGAGTGTGCATCGCTTGTGTATGCTTGATTAGCATTTATTTTTATAACTGGACCACTTCCCATAACAGGTCTACTAGTTGGGTCATGTTTATCCACCATGTTTGGATGGACAGCATGCGCTAAATCTGCTGATATCATGAAAGAAGAATACATAGAATTGAAAAACTCTTCTCTTGATTTTCCTAGTGCTATACAAATTCTTTCTAGTATATTTAACAACATATTTGAGTCCGCACCTTGCTTAGTAGAGCTTCCTACTTCTTCATTATCAAATACAGCTACTATATTTACTCCATATTGCCCTTTAGCATTTATAAGTGCTTGTAAACTCGCATGAGCCATAGATAAATTATCTAATCTTCCTGTTGATATAAATTCTTCATTAGCTCCTATTAAATTTCCCTTTTCAAATTCATATAAGAATAAGTCAAAGTCTATTATATCTTCAACTTTTACATTTAGATTAATAGCTAATTGGTTTAATAAGAAATTATCCTTTTCTAAACTATCATTTAAAATTCCTACTAACGGTAACATATCCTTTTGTTTGTTTAATGCATAACCTTCATTTACAGTTCTATTCATATGTATTGCAACATTTGGTATTATACAAACCGGCTTATTTATATTTACCATTTTCTCGATTGGTTTTAATATGTTGTTACTTCTT
>NZ_DATIRC010000294.1:0-4958 GCF_035470145.1 Romboutsia sp. | reverse complement strand
ATAAGCCAACACTCATAATTATCTTCTTTTTCTTCCCCAACTTTTATAAACTCATTGTCTTTTTCAAATTCATGTATTCCAAATTTTTCAGTTAATTCATAAACCCTAAACTCTAATTTCATATCTTAAAACTCCTCTTTTGTTTGGTCCGATAGATTTTATCGGACCTTATTTTTTAGAAAGGTATATCATCATCATTTATAGCTTGAAATCCTTGAGGATCTAATCCAGTAGGTTCAAAACTTGGTTCATTTGTTACGTTACTATTTGAACCTTTGCTACCTAAAAACTGAACTCTATTAGCATTAACTTTTGTAGCTTTTCTTTTTTCATCATCTTTCATGTAGTGTTCAATTCTTATAGAACCTTGTATGCCTACTAAACTTCCTTTACCTATATAGTTAGCACAATTTTCTGCACTTTTTCCCCAAACTTGTATATCTATAAAATCAGTTTCTTTCTTACCATCTTTACCTGTAAACTCTCTATCTACTGCTATTGCAAAATTAGCAACAGGAGTTCCACTTCCTGCAATATATCTTAACTCTGGATCTCTTGTTAATCTCCCAACTAATACAACATGATTCATACTATCTTCTCCTTTTTTTCTCTTGTCTTTTAGCTATAGCAACTAAAATATCCGTAGTTCCAACTACTATAGCAATTAGCCATATTAAATTCCATAAATCTTTCATATCTTACTCCTAACCCATTAGCATTGTTAAATCCCATGCTTTTTTACCATCTATTTTTTCATGTACTAGTACATTATTTTCAGTAGTTACAGCTCTGCCTTTATTGTCTTTATATGCACACAAATCTCTCATTTGATTTCTAGCTATTGCATTAACTTCTAATCTAGTATTCAACCTTTTAATTTCTTTCTTAGCTTCATTAGCACAGAATTTATTTTCAGCATGTTCTTTTTCTAGTGCTTTAACTCTTTCTCTTAATTCTTTTATAGTTTTATTAGCATCTTCTAATTTTTCTGCTTGATTTTCAGCTGCTACTAACTTAGTATTAAGCTCACAATTTTTCATTTTTAATGAGGACACAACTTCTTTTGAATCACATAATTCTTGATTAGTAATAGTAAGAAGTTCTGTATAATTTTCTATCACTCTTTTGTGTGCACTTTTTAACATTAACATTTGCAATTCCCCCTAATTATTTAAATCTTAACTTTATAACTTCTTTTGTTTCTCTGTGTACATATGTATAACTGTTATAATCTTGTCTTTCCAAAAGCCACTCTGTAAAATCAACTCCATTTTTAGTGAGTAACTCTTTTTGCCTTCTGTTCAATTTTTTCCCTTGCTTCATAGCTCAAACTCCTTTAGATTTAATTAGATATATAAGTTCTATTAATACACTCCTGTTCAAGCACATTAAACTCTGTTCTTGATTTGTTCCAAAGTTTTTCATACTTCTTTACATGAGTTTCAAAACTTGGTAACGCATATATTGATTGAATAGTTATAGCTTTGTTTTCTTCTATTGCTCTATTTAAAGCTTTTTTATTTTGATATTTCCAAAACTTTTTATTTAAATTTTCAGATGTAGCTATATTTACTACATCACTATTTTTTGTTACTTGTTTAAGCATTTAAGTCTCCTCCTTTGCTCTTTTGCTACTAGGACATCTACATACTGACTAAGTGCTACTGTAACTTCATTATGTCCAAACTTTTCATACAGCTCCCCTAGTGCTTTTTTCAGTTCATCCATAATTCATTACCCCCTATATCCTTCTTCTTCTAGTTTTTCTACTACTAACTTTCTTAAGAAATCAGATACGTTCATATCATACAATTCGGCTAAGTCTTTTAAGCAATCTACTTCTTCTCTAGTAGCCCTAAACTTAACTTCTTCATTTCTTCTCATTCGTTTTTTCCCCTTATTTAAATCTTTTGTAGTTTGTTTCCATCTTAGTTTTATAAGCCATTTCAAGTTCATCTATATTAAATCCTAACGAATATATTAATTCTAAAAATAAAGGTAACAATCTATTAGTCAAAGTATTTTTTGCATGTCTCTTGTTCCAGTTAAGAGTTGTTATCCAGTAAGCAATCTTATTAAAAGTTGTTTCAACTGCTGTTGCTTGTATTTCTTCTAACTCTATAATTAAATCTGCATCTAAATCTAAGAAAATAGCTAAATTGCCAATGTGAGCTAAAAAATCTGCACATTCTTCTATAAGATGTTTTCTATCAACTTCTTCATTTGTCCACCATTTATGTACTAAGCTCGCTTGTAATATCTCTGCTAGTTCGCTTTGTAAAGCCAATATAAGCCAATATGGGACATTATATGTTGCATCTTGACATTTAATACCTTTAACACTTTTTAAATGTTCTAAGAAGTCTTTTTGCTCTTTTTTAACATATGTAATGTCGATAACTTTATTATTCATTTTTTTCTTCCCCAATCTTTTTTTGTTTTTCAAACTCTTGTTCAGATATTTTTATAGCTGCTAAAGCATCATATCCATATTTATTCATTAGATATTTCGCTCTAGCTATTAAATCTTTTCTCTTATGTAGCTCCATCTTCTCCCACCTAATCTAAATACTCAATTTCCCAGCCTGATGTTGAACTTCCTCTTTCACTGTGATGTTTTATTGTACTTGTTGCTTTTCCTAAAAATTTAGCTGTAGCTTTTACACTTTCAAACTCTTTAGTTTCTCCAGTTTCAACATTTGTAATTTTCATAGCTCTTGAATTAGTTCCTCTTGCTGTGTTTTCAGCTTTATATATTTTGTAAATTCCTTTGTATTTTCTTCCATGATTTGCATATGAAGAAACATAGGTATCTTTTATTTTTATAAGATCAACAACTCCACCGATTCCATTACATTCTGTTTTTTCACCTGTTATTATGTTTTCAACAATAAACTTTAATCTTGAGTTGTATCTTTTTTTTATTTCAACCTTTTTCATTGTAATATCTTCATCATCATCTAATGTTCTTTTTCCTATTTTCCCATCAATAGTTGCATCATAGGTGTGAAATAATTTATAAGCACTGCAAGCTTGTGATATACTTGGATGTTTTATTTTTCCTTCATGCTCAACTCCAGTTATACATTTGCATAATGCCAAATAATTCAAAGCTGTTTTATCATCTGTTAAAATATTAGGTCCTAATGAATTTTTCAAACTACATACTTCTCTTTTTAACATTTCATATTCCCCCTTTAAATTTATACAAACTGTTACAAGCCATAAATTCTGTAATTTAGTTCTTTCCCTTTAAAATCAAATCTATATTTACTTTCAGTTTCAAAGTTATTAGTCATTTCTATAATTCTACTTGCTAGTGCTTCATCAAGTTCTAATAGTTTATCTGTGCTTAATTCTGTAGTAATTATCATAGCTTTCTTATTGTCATAACGATAATTTATAATGTCATACATTATTCGTAGCTCTGCTCTTGCTCTAGAGTAATCACCTTTTTCAAATCCTTTGAACAAATCATCTATAAACAATATTGAAGTATTTCTATACTCACCAATTTTCTTATTATAAAAATCTGTATCTGTCATATTAAACTTAAGTTCATTGATGTCTTTTGTATAACTCATATACTTTACAGAATACTTCTCTAAGAGTTTGTTACAAGTTGCTATAGCTAAATGTGTCTTTCCACTTCCGACTTGTCCCTGGAGTAATAAGCACTTATCCCTATTAAAATCTGTTATGTACTTTACACAAACATTTCTAGCATTTTCTCTAGTAGAGTTATTCACTCTATAATTTTTAAATGTATTTGTTTTAACTCTATCTGCTATTCCACTTTTCTCTAATCTCTCTTTAGCTAGTTTAACTTCTCTACATTCACAAAATTTAACTGCTTCATTACCATCTTCATTTACTACTATGTATCCTTTATCTTCACACTTATCGCAGTTATAACTCGATTCCAAGCTTTTCAGCTGCCCTTCTTGCTTCTTCATTTGATATTGTTGTTTGATTTTCTCTATCCAAGTGTTTTGCATACTCTTGATACTTTCCATCAGTTTCACCTTTATTTTTCTTTTTTTCAAATCTTTCTTGATGATTTTCTACTTCTATAACTGTTTTAAGGTTATTAGTTAACCAGTTATTTATTATTCCTTTTACATAGTTGAAATTTCTATTTCCATTTCCAACTGCTATGTCTATTGCTTTTATTATTAGTTGCTCCTCTATTCCATCTTCCATAAAAGAAACTATTTCTTGATAGTGATAAGGAGTTAACATTATTCCTACTTGTTGAGAATATTTAAAACAACTTACCACAACATTATCTTTATCTGTATCTTGTTCTATCTCTATCTCTATCTCTTTCTCTATCTCTATCTCTTTCTCTATCTCTGTGTAACGATTTTCCTCATTTGAGTAACAAGAAAGTAACATTGGAGTAACATTGTTACCACTATTTTTTATAAGTTCTTTATCTTTTTTTCTCTTGTTTCTCATTAGTTGAGCTTTTGAAGTTTCGCTACCTACCATATTTTGTAATTGAGTTATGAATATTTCTCCATTTTCTAGTATTTGAATTAATCCTATTTTAGTTAGAATATCCATAGCTACCCTTACTGTATCTATATCTGTATTAGTAATCTTGGCTAAAGTTTTTGGATCATATGGAACTAACATATTACCAACATTTCTTATTAGTAATCCGTTTGATTTTAAAGATTTAAGACATAACTTTAAATAAAATAAACAATAGTCTTTTCCTTTTTCTTGTTCTTCAATCCATGAGATTGCATCTTCTTCAAAGAAATCTTCTTTTAACTTTAACCAATAATATTTCTTATTTGCCATGTTGTCCTCCTATTGTATCTTGTGTGAATGAAATAAAAACCACATTCCAAACATTACATTTGCTAAAACTATACTTGTCCAGTTACTTTGTGTTGGAATTGTTATCATAAATGAAATTACTAAAAATAATTCAATTATCGCAGTTG
>NZ_DATIRC010000293.1:0-6557 GCF_035470145.1 Romboutsia sp. | reverse complement strand
TTTAAAATTTATTTTTTATTTCTTTCTTTAAATTCTACAAATAGCATTTTAAGTACTAACAATGGTTATAATATAAAAGGTTGACCTTTACAAATTTTAATTCAAAAGTTAAAATATAATAAGTATATATAGTAAGGAGTTGTTTGACATGTCATGCCCTAATTGCAAATGTAATAAATCAAAAGAAACAAAAATAGATCCAGAAGAATACGAAGAACTAAAAGAATATCTACAAGATGAAATACACGAATATAAGGTAATAGATTATATAAATGAACAAAATGAACATAGTACTTATGTAGAAGTAGAATTTGAAGACTATGTAATCGAACTAGAGAATTTAGATACTAATAATCTAAACTTAGATATAATTATAGATACCATAATAAAAAATAACATAAAATAACAAAGTAGACTTCAATAGTTAGTTAATAGCTACCGAAGTCTACTTTTTTTGAGTCTAGAAATACATTTGTTAAATTACTATCTTTAGTTATTTATTTTTTGACTCTATCTTTATTTTTATAATCTCTAATTGACTTTTATTTTGGTTTATTTTTTGATTTATAGCGTCTATTTTTAACTTAATAGAAGTTTTATCTTTTTCTGTTTTAGCATTTTCCATTTCAATTTCCATTTTATCACTTAGCTTTTCTAACATATAAATTTTCTTATTAAGCTTTTCATATATAGCTTCTGGGTTTATATATATTTTTTCTTGTTTGCTTTCTAGTAAACATACTAGCTTATAATAAATATATGCTACAACAATATTAACCATCATATCAAATATTATTAAGTTCATATTTTCACTTATAATAGATACAGCTATAAAAGAAACTATGTTAAATAAAAATAAATTAGTTAATATTTTTTTATTTTCATTGTACTTTGACTCTTCCTTATACTTCATAAATTTATAAGGGATAGCTATAGTGATTATAGGTGATAAAAATACTATATTCATTTGTAAAGCAGCATATACCACACTTAATGCTGTTAAAAGAGTTATTGTTTTGTTGGGCAAATCCAATCTTTTCATTATTATGATCTCCTTTTATTGATTTATAGTAATCTATGTTTTTATATAATATAAAAATACCTCCTTGTACAAGGTATGATTAAAACATATAGTTTCTAATCTCACCTTATACTTAGAGGGTATTTCAATTGTTTTTTATGTCTTTGTTTGCTAAATATTCATCTGAATTAGTTTTTGTATGCATTAATCCGTTTAGATTTATTTCTATTAGCAAGTGTTTGTATTATTCTCTACTTTATATCTTATACTTCAATAAAAAGCTACTATACATTCTCTATAAATCAATGTTTTTATAAGCATTTAATACCTTTTTGCATATTAATTTGTACTTTTAATATTACTATATGTTTATTAAATATACAAGGTGTATTTTAAATGCTATATAATGCATGTTAGATAAAATATATAATTAAATTAAGAAAAATCAATTAACTCTTCCTTTTTCTTTCTTGTCATCTTCTTTATTGCATATTCTCTTTTTAATGCTTCACTTTTAGAATTAAACTCTTCAAAGTATATTAACCTAACCGGCAGTCTATACATTGTGTATTTAGCACCTTTTCCCTTATTATGAGTATCAAGTCTTTTATCTAAGTTATTTGTATATCCTGTATAAAAAGTTTTATCATTACATTCTAATATATAAACATAGTGCATAATATCTATCCTTTAATTATATTTATATATTATTATATCAAATATTACTTATTTGTTCTATTTTTAAGTTCTTCTTTTATGTCATTAACGCTAACACCTTCATTTACCATCAGAACTAATAGATGATATACCAAGTCACTTATTTCGTAAACCATTTCTTCTTTGTCTTTGTTTTTTGCTCCTATTATTACTTCACTAGTTTCTTCTCCAACTTTTTTTAATATTTTATCTAAACCTTTTTCAAATAAATAATTTGTATAAGAACCTTCTACAGGAGTATTTTTTCTGTTTTCTATAAGTTCATATAAATCTGTTAAAACATTAACTTGGTTGTCATATCCAATTACTTCATTAAAAAAGCATGAGTAGTTTCCTGTATGACAAGCTACACCTATTTGCTCTACTAAAAGAAGAATAGAGTCCTTATCGCAATCATAATAAAATCCCTTTAGTTTTTGTATATTTCCTGATGTTTCTCCCTTTTTCCAAAGTTCTTTCCTGCTTCTACTATAATAACAAGCTATCTTTTCTTCTACTGTTTTTCTTATAGATTCTTCATTCATATATGCAAGCATTAATACCTTATTAGTATTTATATCTTGTACTATTGCTGGTACTAATCCATTCTCATCAAATTTTATACCTTCTATTAATTTATTTATATCCATAACTGCCTCCTAAAGTCTAATTTCTACACCTTTTTCTCTTAAGTATTTTTTTAAATCCTCTATTTTTATTTCTCCAAAGTGAAACACAGAAGCTGCTAGTACACCATCTACATCTGCATGCTTTATGGCATTGTAGAAATCATCCATAACCCCAGCTCCTCCAGATGCAATTACAGGTACATTTACTGAACTAGTTATTTCTTTTAATAAATCTATGTCATATCCATTTTTCATACCATCTTCATCTATACTATTTACAACTATTTCACCAGCCCCAAGTTCAACACCTTTTATAGCCCATTTCACTGCATCTAATCCTGTATTTTCTCTACCACCCTTTATGTATACATTCCAAGAGTCTCCATTTTTTTTTGCATCTATAGATAAAACTACACATTGCGCTCCAAATTTTAATGAAGCTTCTTTTATTAAATCAGGATTTTTAACTGCAGAAGAGTTTATAGAAACTTTATCTGCTCCTCTTCTCAAAATATCTGTGAAATCATCAATTGAATTTACCCCTCCACCTACACAAAACGGAATATTAATATTTTCTGCAACCTTAGATACAAATTCTAAAGATGTTTTTCTTTCTTCATTTGATGCAGTTATATCATAAAATACAAGTTCATCTGCTCCACAGTCACTATAGTATTTTCCTAAAGCATCTGGGCTGTCTACATCTACTATATCTTTAAATTGCTTTCCTTTAACAACTCTTCCATTTCTAACATCTAAGCAAGGTATTATTCTCCTTGTAAGCATTCCAATACCTCCTTTAATTCTATTTTATTATCATATAAAGCCTTTCCTACTATTGCACCATATATATTCATATCTTTCAGTCTTTTTATATCATCTATAGAGCTTATACCTCCAGAAGCTATAATATTTAAAGAGGTTTTTTGTGATAGTATTTTATATATATCAAAATTAGGACCTTCAAGCATTCCATCTTTTGATATATCTGTATATACTATTGTTTTTATTCCTATTTCCTCAAGTTCTTTGCATAAATCTATTGAGTCTACTTCACTTATAACTTCCCACCCTCTAAGGGCTACTTTTCCATCTTTAGCATCTATTGAAACTATTAATTTCTCTTTATATTTTGAAACCAATTCTTTTAAAAGTTCTTTATTTTCAACAGCAATGGTCCCAATTATAACTCTTTCCACTCCCATATCAATGAAACTTTTAATTTTTTCTTCGCTTCTTATACCTCCTCCTACTTGAATAGGTAACCCGATATCCTTAGCGATTCTTTCTATTGATTTTTTGTTTATTATTTCTTCACTTCTAGCTCCATCTAAATCTACTATGTGTAAGAAAGAAGCTCCTTCATTTTTCCATTTAAGAGCCATATCAAAAGGTTCATTAGAATATGTTTTTACTTTGTTAAAATCTCCTTGAGAAAGTCTTACACATTTATTATCTTTTATGTCTATTGCTGGATATATTATCATTTTATCATCTCCCCATAAGCTTTTAGTATATTAAGTCCCACTTGAGAACTTTTTTCTGGATGGAATTGAATTCCATAAACATTACCTTTTCTAACTATTGAAGGAACTATTTCTTCATAATTTGTATAAGCTACAAGTTCCTTATTTGAAGAATTTATATAATATGAGTGCACAAAATATACATAATCATCTTCTTTTATATACTTTAATATTTCATCATCTTTATTAAATTTAAGGTTGTTCCATCCCATATGAGGAACTTTTAACTCTATATCTAATTTTTTGACACTTCCTTCTATAAGGCCTAATCCTTCATACTCACCATTTTCATAGCTTTTTTCATAAAGTAATTGCATCCCTAAACATATTCCTATTAAAAATTTCCCTTTTTCTACGTGTTCTTTTATTATAGGTACTAAATTCATATTATTTAATGAATTTATAGCATCTCTAAATGCCCCAACGCCAGGTAAAATAAGTGAATCAGCATTTTTAATTTCATCTATATTACTTGAAATTTTCGTTTGTATTCCTACTTTCTCAAAAGCTCTTGATACAGAAGCTATATTACCTAGTCCATAATCCACTATTATGTTCATTTATAAAACCCCCTTTGACGATGTCACTTTATTAGAAGTTATTTGTATTCCTTCTTTTAATGTTCTTGCAAATGCTTTGAAAACAGCTTCTATTTTGTGATGATCATTCTCTCCATATAAAAGATTAATATGAAGTGTTGTTTTAGATTCATTTACAAATGCCCTAAAAAACTCCTTAAAGTTTTGAGTATCCATATTGCCAACTTTTGCTCTCTCAAAGTTTACATTAAACACTAAATAAGGACGATTGCTTATATCTAAAGCTGTATTACATAAAGCTTCATCCATAGGAATATAAATACTTGAATATCTTTTTATTCCCTTTTTATCCCCTAATGCCTTATTAAAAGCTTGTCCTAATGTTATTCCAATGTCTTCTACCGTATGATGTTCATCTACATATAAATCTCCATTACAATTTACTTTCAAATCAAAACTTCCATGAAAAGCCATTAACGTAAGCATGTGATCTAAGAAACCTATACCTGTATTAATTTCGCTATTTCCCTTTCCATCTAAATTTATTTCTACCAATACTTCAGTTTCAAGGGTTTTTCTTTCTATTTTAGCTATTCTCATTTAAAATTATCTCCTTTAAAGTATTTAGAAATTCTTCATTTTCAATTTTCTCCCCTACTGTAACTCTATAATAATATTTTAACTCTTTTGAAAATTCTCTTATTACTATTCCCCTATTTGCAAGTTTTTCAAATAAGTTATCTACATTACAACTAAAAAATATAAAGTTTCCATATGATTTATAAGCCTTTATTCCCACTTTATTTAACTCTCTATATATATAATCTCTTTCTATTTTTATATTTTCGATATAACTAAAAACTCTATCCTTATTTTTTAATGCATTTGTAGCTATAAATTGAGAAATAGTGTTTAAATTATATGGAGATCTAACTTTTTCTATTATATTTATTATAGATTCATTGGCTATCATATAACCAACTCTTATAGCTGCTAAGCTAAATGCCTTTGAAAATGTTCTTAAAACTACTAAATTATTATAGTTATTAATCTCATCAACCATACATTCTTCTGCAAATTCCATATAGGCTTCATCTACAACTACTATTGAATTAGTGTTATCCAAAATCTTTTTAATATCTGTTTTAGTTAATAAATAACCTGTTGGATTATTCGGATTGCATAAAAATATAATTTTAGGCTTTATCTCCTTTGATTTTTCAATTAACTTATCTATGTTAACTGAAAAATCTTCATTACACTCAACACCTACAAATTTCGCTGAATGCATTTTGCTATATACTGCGTACATACTAAAAGTTGGAGTAAAGCTTAAAACAAACTCATCTTTATCCGCAAATGTCTTAATTACAATGTCTATCATTTCACTAGACCCATTTCCTACCACTATATTAGAAGGATCTACACCTAAGTAGTTTTTTATTTCTTCTTTTAAATTACATGCCTCATTATCTGGATAAAGATTCATATTAAAATCAGAAAAATCTTTACATATATCTTGAAATAATAAACCGCTACCTTCGTTTGCATCTAGCTTTATTTTGTATTGAATTTTGCTTGTATTATACTTCTTTAAATCTTTTATGCTATCTTTTACTAAATCCATATTTATATCCCCCTATTCAAATCTGACTTTTATTGAGTTAGCATGGCCTGTTAAACCTTCATCATTTGCAATTCTTACAATAGAGTCTTTAGCGTTCATAAGAGCTTCTTTACTGTAGTAAAGTAATGAAGTCTTTTTCTGAAAATCATCTACTGATAATGGTGATGAAAACTTTGAAGTTGAACTTGTAGGTAATGTATGATTCGGCCCTGCGAAATAATCTCCCACTGGTTCAGGGCAATACGCTCCTAAAAATATAGCTCCTGCATTCTTTATTTCTTTGTATATATCAAAAGGATTTTGTATAAGCAATTCTAAGTGTTCTGGTGCTATTTCATTAGCTATTTCTATAGATTTACTTAAAGAACTAGTTATTATTATTGCTCCATAATTTTCTAGTGACTTTTTAATTATTTCTTTTCTTTCTAATTGATCAACTTGTATTTGCAGTTCTTTCACTACATTTTTTACTAAGTTTTTACAATCAGTAACTAATATAGACGCTGCCATTTCATCATG
>NZ_DATIRC010000292.1:0-1507 GCF_035470145.1 Romboutsia sp. | reverse complement strand
TTTATTTTGTTTATTCATTCATATCACCTCTAATTAAAATATTTACTTTATGTCTTTATTAACCTTTGATGCATTTTTCTGAGGATATTCATTGTTAGCATTAATAACTCTAAAATTTAATAAATCAGTAGTTTCACTATCTGAACTTTGAT
Source organism: Romboutsia sp. (assembly GCF_035470145.1). Lineage (GTDB taxonomy): Bacteria > Bacillota > Clostridia > Peptostreptococcales > Peptostreptococcaceae > Romboutsia_D. The sequence goes on along the minus strand of NZ_DATIRC010000292.1, from coordinate 1,355 downwards.
TAACCTCTACGTTGTCTAGTATTTGTTGATACTGATCATCAAATTTATTAAGATATAGTAAATCATCCTCGTTTGTAGTCATATTTTTTTTAGCCATTATGAATCTCCTTTATTAATAAAGTAAGTATATAAACTAGTATTTGTAAAAATAAATTACATATGTAAATAAATAATATTTAATATTAGTATAAAAATATCTTAAATATAATTTATATGTAGTAAGATTTTTATTTATAACAAGTTTTATAAACCTTAACGTATTAATTGAATTAATTGAAGATATAAAAAATTAAAAAGACTTGTCATGATAAAGTAATAAAGGTTATAATATATTTCGAGGTTTAAATTTGTTTTCTTGTTATAAAGGTCAATATATGTAGAATTATCATTAACACTATGTTTATTTTGTAAGCATATATATAGATAATACATTTGGGGCAAGAACTTCAGGTATAGCTTTGTTTAAACAAAGGTAAGAAGTAGATGTATGGATAAATGTATACTTACAAAAAAGTTATATAGTTAAATAATAATTTTATATAAATAAAATTTAAACACAACTAATCTACAATATTACAGAAATAGAGGAAGAGAATATGACAATATTGATAAATGCATTAGGAATAGTTATTTTATTAGGAACATTATACCTATTATCATCTAACAAAAAAGATGTTAATAAAAAAATGATACTAAAAGCATTTGTAATTCAACTTGCATTAGCATTTTTATTAGTAAAATTCCCACTAGGTAGGGTAGCTTTACAAAAGGTGTCTGATATAGTAACTAATGTATTAAGCTATGGAGCGCAAGGATTAAGCTTTATATTTGGTTCATTAGAAAATGCAGGGGCTCCAACAGGATTTATATTTGGGATACAAGTTTTAGGTAATATAATATTTATATCATCATTAGTAGCTGCATTATATTATCTTGGTATTATAGGAGCTGTAGTTAAGGCAATAGGTGGAGTAATAGGAAAAACACTTGGAACTAGTAACGTAGAAAGTTTTGTTGCTGTTGCAAATATGTTCTTAGGTCAAACAGAATCACCTATACTTGTATCTAAATATTTAGGTGGCATGACTGAAAGTGAAATAATGTTAGTTTTAATATCAGGTATGGGTAGTATGTCTGCAACTGTACTTATGGGATATGCAGGAATGGGTATACCTATGGAGTATCTTTTAATAGCTGGAGCATTAGTTCCACTTGGAAGTATAATAGTGTCAAAACTTATACTTCCAGAAATTTCACAAGAAATTGCTACTACTAGTGATGATTCTTTAGGATCTTCTGAATGTGCTGCAGCTGCAGTGATAGAAGAAGTAAAAATGGATAATAAAGGTGATAAT
>NZ_DATIRC010000291.1:0-4899 GCF_035470145.1 Romboutsia sp. | reverse complement strand
TTTAACATTTGAGCTTGACTTGATAACTCTTCACTTGCAGCAGCACTTTCTTCAGAAGTTGCTGAATTAGTTTGTACAACTACAGATATTTGCTCAACTCCAATATTTACTTGATTGATATGCTGTGCTTGTTCATCGCTTGCATCTGCAATTTCTTGTATAACTTGTGCTGACTTTTGTGCACCATCAACAACTTCTTCAAGAGATTTTGCAGTTTCTGAAACAATTATTGTACCATTTTCTATTGCTATAAGTGATTTTTCAATTAACTGCGCTGTATCTTTTGCACTTTGTGCAGATTTTGCAGCAAGATTTCTAACTTCATCAGCAACAACGGCAAATCCTTTACCAGCTTCTCCAGCACGTGCTGCTTCTACAGCTGCATTAAGCGCTAAAATATTTGTCTGGAATGCTATATCATCAATATTTTTTATTATATTTCCAATTTTATTTGATGTATTGCTAATTTCATCCATTGCAACAATCATTTCTTGCATTTGTTCTTTTCCTTTATCTGTCGCAATACTTGATTTTACAGATATTTCCTTTGCTCTTTCTGCATTTTGTGCAGTTTGCTTTATTTGTTGTGAAACTTCATTTATAGTTGCTGAAAGTTCTTGAATTGAACTTGCTTGTTCTGTAGCACCTTGAGAAAGTAATTGTGCACCTTCTGCTACTTGGTCTGAACCAACTGCAACTTGTTCACCTGCAACATTTATTTGTGATAAAGTACTATTTAAACTATCTACAATTTTATTTACAGCTATTGATATAGGTTCAAAATCATTTGCAAACAACTCACTTGCTCTTTTATCATCCACATCAACATCTAAATTACCATTACTAATTTCAGTTAATATATATGTTAACATATTTATCATTTCTCTAAAATCATTAACTATTTTACTTGTAGCCTCTGCTACTAGACCTATCTCATTATCTTCATCTATAACTATAGTTTCTGAATTCAAATCACCTTGTGCTAACTTTTTCAACCTTTCACTGCATTCTTTTAATGGGTTTCCTATTCTATTAGAAATCTTTATTGCTACAATAAGTGCTATAATTGTAAATACTATAGCTAATATAACTGTAATTATGATTGAAGTATACATTTGCCCAAGAAAATCAGCTTTATTTACCATTACACCTATACCCCAACCATTACTATGTTGCACTGGAGCATATCCTAAAAGCCAATCTTGCCCATCGAATTCTACACTAGAAGATCCTATTTCTCCTGAAATAAGCTTTTTATCTGCCTCTGCAAAAGATATTAAGCTTTTATCTGTTTCTGATTCTCTTATAGTATTTTCTACGCCAATAAGGCTAGTATCCTCATCCGCAATTGTTGTTCCTTGACTATCTATAAGGTAAGTATCACTATTTTCGCCTATTTTTATATTAGTAATAATATCATTTAAAAAGTCTTTATCTACATCAAAACTTACAATCCCTACTATTTTGCTACCTTGTACTCCATTTTCCCAAAGAGGTGCTGAAACTACCATTATAAGTTGTCCTGTTAATTTACTAACAACAGGGCTACTCAGATGTGCTTCTCCTGCCATAGAAGCCTTGAAATAATCTCTTTCAGAATAATCTTTTCCACTAAAAAGATCTTTACCATCTGCATATATAATTTGGCCTAATGATACTCCATAGAACTTTTCTTGCTTAGTTATAATGCTTTGTTTTTCTTCTATACTTACATTAGGATCTGAAAGTTCTTTTATAATACCTGTTTGAATCGCTGCATTTTCAAGATTCATAATTTTTTGAGAAACGTTTTCGGAAGCTTGTTTAGTCGTTTCTACAACGGTATCTGATAAAATAGTATTAGAAGTCTTATAATTTAGAAAACTTGTAATTGCTCCTAATAATAAACAACAAATAACTGCAAAACACACAATTATTAAGGTAAGTTGAGTTTTTATACTTTTGTTTTTGTCTTTTCTTTTGTGTCTTAATTTAAATTTCATTCTTGATTTATCTCCCTTTATTATTTTTCTTTATCTGTTAATCTATCAATAGCACTAACAATATTAATTATTTAAAGCTTAGTTGTTTACTCGTCTAATCCAATCATCTCTCCTTTAATACATATTTCTTTACTATTAAATATCATACTTATTTATTATTTTTACGTACTAAACTACTATAACTTTATAGGCATTTGATATATTTATCTAAATAATTTATCTGAAATAGTAAATTACATAATTTCAAGTTTATTTATTCCTGATTCCATAAGTACTTGTGTTTTCAAAATTCTCTATATAAAAATAAAAGAGCATCAACATGAACCTGTTAACACTCTTTTCTAAAAGACAAATTTATACAACTGGCTAACTTAAAAAAGTCCCTATAGATTTGCGTCGCCGAATCACTTCGGGTTTTCTAATTTAATTTTAATAGTTAAATTCACACCTTACATTAATATAAATGTATATTTTTGTGAATATTTAAGATATTTTGTGTATTTATGTTATTTTTCAGATGCAAAAGTATGGAGAATTTATCTGCAGTATTTTTTGCCTATTTTATAGCTAGTATTATTTGGCAAATCCCTTCGTAAAAATTTCCAAATACCACTATTAATCCACCATAAAATGTGAATTTCCATTCTGTTTTGCTTACTTTTCCTTTATTGAATTTTTGTTTTGTTGAATAAATTAACCCTAACATTGCTATTGAAAAAGATATTGGTACTACTCCTGGCATTGTAATACTAAATGCTAAAGATAGTAAAGATAGTAATATTGTTGTCACCCCAAAAATGAAGGTGATTATTCTAATTGTTTTATCTTTCATGATTATCTCCCCTCGATATAGTCTTATGTAAATAAGATCTCTATATTTTTATTTTATAAAAACTTTGATATATAAGATTGCTATAAAACTGCAATATATGGAATATTTTCACATATATTGACACTCAAATATAAATAAACACATATACTGAATTATGCAATATTATATATTGATATTGTGTATATAACTAGATAACCAATAAAAAATATTAGATTAAATTCGTAGTATATTCCAAAATTTATATTAAGGAGGAATTTTTATGAGTCCTAGTGAAATAGTTCCTGGTGGATGGGTAATAGATATTAAGCACCCTTGTTGTGTATGTAAAAAACTGATTTGTTGCTTTGATAAAGCATTCGAAGATTTACTTGGAGCAAATTATGAGATAGTACTTTACTTGGGTTATCAAGTTGTTGCTGGAACTAATCATATGCTACTATGCAAGCAAACACTAACTACAAACCCTCCAGAAGAGCACTTAGTTATAGTAAAAATTTTTAAATCACTTAACTGTGAGTGTAGCGTAACATCAGTAGAAACTATAATATAAAGATAGTGTAGATATTTTTATATTATATAAATAAATACTCTCTAAGACTACTGGAAATTCTTAATTCCAGTAGTCTTTTTTATTTCTAATAAGTACTAACAATCACATCTATTTTCCCCTACTTAATGTAACCACTGTTTGTACTCTTGTTGTATTATTTTAAAATCTAAAAGTATTATGAGAGTACTCATTTATATCAGCAAGCAAACTCAAATTTTATTGTTTATTTTCAATAGGGATAATTCCATAAATAGCAATATTATTGTTTATTAATTCATTTGATATATTTGGAATATTTTGCAATGCAGTTTGAATAATAAATCCATTTTCTGCTCTATTAATTTCATTTTCCTAAAGAATTTTCAAAAGTAATGTTAAACAATGTTGAGCACACTCTTCTTGGATTTGTTCTGAAAAAGATTTACCCATACCACCTATAATAATGTAAAATTTTCTGGGTATATTGCTGTAATCTTTAGTATCAATTGATTTTATATGATAGCTTTCTAAGTCACTTTTTGTTTTATCTAGTTCGGGTATATCTAAATCAAAGAACTCAGCCATTTCTTTAATTATATTATCAATTATTTGAGTACCTCCTAAATGAAACATTGTCTCGTGAAAGAAAGAAAATTGCGAGTGTGAAAAAGAAATCCCATCTTGTTTATAACTATACTCGGCGATATTATCTATAACCTTATACATATCCCCCTGTTCATCTGATTCATTATTTGGAAATATTTCTCTGAATTGTCCTTGTAAATGATTACCAAACCTTAATGTATGTTCAAACTCAACTTTTCGCAATACACGAAGTTTATCTATAAATTTCATCACCTTTGAAATTCTAAATGTTTTAGCCATAAAATCATCTCCTTTATATTTCGTATACATTTGTATACAAATGTATACTTATTGTATGCCATTGTATGTAAAATGTAAATAAAAATATTTATTATGCCACATACAATGTACGGTTATCTTTTTTCCTTATCCTATAATTATAGACCTTGATGCAACTTAAATACAAAAGCCCCCCTGATTCGTGTTTTACGACCCAGGGGGTATTTTAATAAAGTTATATAAGTTAATTCACTAGTACCTTTATTATGTCCTAGCATAAAGTCCTTTTTTCAGTAGTCCTATCTTAATTATGCATAAAAAACTCATCTTCATCACTATAAGGAATAAGCTTTTTACCTAATAGACTAATAACCGATCCAGTAATTTTACCACCAATAAATCCAATAATTACAGTTGCTACAATTGCACCTAACTGAACCCCTACATTTCCAGTAATAAATACAGCTACAATTCCTCCTAAAAGCCCCGGCATTCCATGTAAATTATGAATACCACAAGTATCTGTTCCTTTAATCAAATTTTGAAGTTTTGGAGCAATAATCGCATAACCAATAACACTTAAAGCTCCTGCAGCAATACCGATTAACATCGCATAACCTGGAGTTGTCACATCACAAGTTGAACCAATCGCAACTCCACCTGCAAGTGCAGCATTAGCAATATCTTCAATG
>NZ_DATIRC010000290.1:0-8764 GCF_035470145.1 Romboutsia sp. | reverse complement strand
AAATATAAACACGTTCTATAGTTTAAATAATATCAAATCACGCACTCTTTACCAGTTATTATCATTGTACCATAATTTGTACTATAATTTAAGTCATATTTACAATACATTTATTGTATTATTTTGACAAATTTATTATCATCTGTTATCCTCTGAGTATAAAATGTAATTTTTAGGAGGATTTATGCGTGGAAAAACCCATTGTACCATAGGTGTTTTAAGTGTTATTCAAGCTTCATTACTATTTAATATACCTATTTCCATATTTAATCTTATATTGTCTGCTTTTTTTTCAATACTCCCTGATTTAGATGAATCTCACTCTATAATATCGGATATGTTTCTAAAAAAAGATGTGTCTAAATTTTTATTAAAAGCAACAATATATTTAATTAATATAATAATCTTTTTTGTATCTATAAAAATAAACGATAATTTTTATTTAAGTTCTATTATTACATTTGTGGCAATTATAATTATAGAATCAAAATTAAGTCATACTTTTTTAAGAAAAGTATTTTTATCTCTGATATTTATATTACTAGCAATATGTCTTTATTTAGTAAATATAAAAATATATTTTTCAATTTTTTGTTTAATGTTGTCCACCTTTCCGTGGCTCAAGCATAGAAGCTTTTCTCACAGCCTTTTTGCTACGGTGGTAATGTATTTTTTGTTAAAGCAAATACAACTAATAACTAATATATCCAATTTAGCTTTTTTGGGAACTATTAGTTATTCAAGTCATCTATTTTTAGGAGATTTGTTTACAAAGTCTGGAATACCGCTTTTATATCCTATAAGTGATAAGAAATTTTCCTTATGTTTTTTTAGGGTAGGTAGCTTTCTTAGTAATATGTTAGAAATATTATTCATCTCACTATTAGTAAGTTTAATAATTTATTCCATAATAAAAATATAAGTCCTTAAGGACTTATATTTTTATACACTTACTTTGAGCATTCTTCACACAATCCATAAAATTTAACATCATGATCAAGTATTTTAAATTTATATATCTTCTGTATTTCTTTTTCTATATTATCTAATAAATCTTCTTTTGCTTCCATTATTTTACCACAATTCTTGCAAATAAGATGATGATGGTTATGACAATCTTCATCATTTAAACTTATCTCATATCTTATACATCCATCATCTAAATTAAGCTTTGATATTACACCAACTTCATCTAATAATTGCATTGTTCTATACACTGTTGCTAATCCAATTTCTGGACAATCTACTCTTACTAAATCATATATTTCTTCACTACTTAAATGTTCTGCACTATTCTTAAGAAGTATATCTACAATTGCTCTTCTTTGAGGAGTAATTTTAAACCCCGTTTCTTTTAATTTATCTTTCAATATATCCATTGTATTCATTATAATATCACCCTTATTTTTCAATTGATAATCTTTATTAATTATTTTAATTGATAATAAACCGTTTGTCAATATTTTAATATACTATTGATTATAACTTCTTTGCCTATACTAGTTTCCATATATAAATTGATGCAATACTTTTAAATTTTCACCTTCTTTCCATTTAATAACATACATCCCGTCTCCATTTATTCTACCTTCCTCTCTGTATTGTTCTAGAGGAAATTGTAGTTGTTTTATTTCATAGCTAGCTAATTCATGAGATGATAAAGCTAACTTAGTTATTTTATCTAATGAAATATTGACATCTACATTTTTTACTACATTTTTAATTATCGCTGGATATTTAGTTATAGATGTATTTGATAACTTATACGCTATATTAGTTAAAATTTTTCTTTGTCTTTCATCTCTTTTATATATAGTATCTATTTTTCTTATTCTTGCATAAGCTAAAGCTTGGTAACCATTTAAATTTTGAACTCCATAACTCTGTATATATTTTATTTTATCCTTATTTTTTTCATTCAACCTATAACAAGCTTTTATAGTTTGATTTAAATGATTTATTTCCTTTTCATAAACTTCTACATCCACCCCACCTAATATGTCTATAATTTCAATAAAAGACGTAAAATCAACTACAGCATAATCTTTTATATCTAAATTAAAATTCTCATTTATAGTCTGCATAAGTAATTTTTCTTGTCCATAAGCATATGCATGATTTAACTTTTCATACCCAATATTAGGTATATTAACTAATGTGTCTCTAGCTAACGAAGTAAGCTTAAGAGATTTACTTAAGTTATCTACAGTTAAAATTACCATTGTATCTGATCTAGCAGGTTGTTTTGAATCTAAACTGTCCCTGCCTATTAAAAGTATATTATCTACTAAGCATTCCTGTCCTGTTTCATGTACTTTTTCATTTTCTAGTGCATATATATTTGGTATAAACATCAATGTTATTGCAACTAATAAAAAAAGTATTAATAGTTTTTTCATTTTATCACTACCTTTTATGTTTTATTTAATAAATATTTTTTCCTTATATTAAATAAATTACACTACTTACGTGCGTTTCAAAATAATTACCATTTAAGGTATCTTTATCAAAGTAATTTTTTATATTATAAAAATTCTCAATCTTTATAACTTTATCCAATAATATAAAAAAACTACCTATCACTAGGTAGTTTTTTTATATTATTGCTCATCTTCGTCAAAGTTTAATCCTTCTTCTTCCATTAATGTATTGTATACATCAACAACTATCTCATATTCTTTATCATCTTCTAAAGGAACTAATATTTCTCCTTCTTCATCTTGATCTATTCTAAATATTAAAGCCTCTTCTGCATCTTCTTCTTCCATAGGAACTAATATAGCATATTCTTTTCCTTCAGCTTCTAGCGTTAATATTATTTCAAATGCGCTTTCCACACCATTTTCGTCTATTAAGTTGATTATATTTTCTTGCATTTGCTTCACCTCTATTTTTTTATTTATTATTTATATTATATATCATAAATATATAATTTTATAGGTCTTTTAAAAATTTCTTTGTCTATCTAAATATCCTTGTAAAATTATTACTGCTGCAACCATATCTATAACACCTTTTCTATTTTCTCTTCTTACATTTCCTTGTATTAATGTTCTTTCTGCTGCTACTGTAGATAGTCTTTCATCCCAATATTCTATTTTTATACCAGTTTGCTCTTGCAATAATTCACAAAACTTTATTACTTTTTCTCCTTGTGGTCCTAATGTACCATTCATATTTTTAGGTAATCCTGAAACTATTTTATTCACTTGCTTTTCAGCTATTATAGCTTTTAATTCTTCTATATCTTTTTTCTTTCCAACTCTTTTTACTGTCTTAACACCTTGTGCTGTAAGTCCCATTAAATCACTAACTGCAACTCCGATAGTTTTGTCACCTACATCAAGTCCCATTATTCTTCCGTCTAGCATAATTTTCTCCTTAATTGTATCCTTATATAAGATTAGTCAGGATTTTCCCTGACCAGTCTTAGTTATTATTTGTACTTTAGTTTTTAATATTCTTATTATCAAATATTATCATATTTATACTTATTATTATAATTGGTATAAGTATATAAATAGATGCTGTTGCTGCTGCAACTATACCTGAATCATTTACTAAAAGCGTGACTATACACCCAACCATCGATGCTGCAAAGCCTTTAAATAGTATTGGATATCTTCTAGCTATATCTCTAAAGTGCTTTGATGGTCTAAATATAAATATTGCTATTATAGCAATCCCTGCAAGTAGTATATTTACCCATACACTTGTTTGTGCAAGCTTTAAATTCATTTGTATTTTTCTAGTAAATGTTTGTATTATAACCCCTGGTCCATTTAATAATATTTGCTTAACAAATACTCCTAAATGAGATCCACTTCCAGATACTATATCTAAAACTGCAAATGCTATAACTACACCTACAGCTGCTGCTCCCAGTAATATAACTTTCTTAAAATCAAGCTTTACATCAAATATTAGTAATATAAATAGTAAGTATGCTACACTCTCAGATATAGCGCCCCCTACATTAGCTCCCATAGATGGGTATGCACTTGTAATTAATATTACTACTGATAATACTACTATTAGCCACTTTGGAATTTTTTTATAGTTTAGAAGTACTGCAAGAGCAAATATAGCACATCCTATAGTAACTCCTTCATATTCATTTCCTATACCATAGTATCTAGCACCTATTATAGCATCATAACTCATTATGTTATTTTGCATTAGGTAAGTTCCAAATACTGAATCTATAGCTATAATAGCTATGGTTATAAGTGCAAAGAATCCCATTTGTTTTATATCATCTTTAAATAATTTTCTACCAATTAAGTAAAATGCTAACGTCGTTAAAAGAATTCCACCTGTTATTGCCATAGGTTGTTTAAAATTAAATATAGGCGACACTATGAATGATAGTGGCATTATTATACCTAGTTTTATAAATTCTTTTAAAACTATAAATACTTTTTCTTTATTAGGTAAATAATTTCTAAGTAATATAGCAATCATAGCTATTATCCAAGATGCAGAAATCACTCCTACAAATCCATTTATGACACTCGCTCTTATGTTAGATATTGATACTATTTTTTCGTATTCACCTAAAACATAATCTACATTATCATCTTTTTCTATTAAATTGTAACTTCTACCTATCATAGCATCATTTTTAAGGCCAAATTCATTTAATATATCTACACCAACATCTAAATTGGCTACTATACCATCTCTTCTTGTTGTAGCTGATGATAATATTCCTTTTTTATCTGCTTTAAACTTTATTATTGGAGATAGCCTTCTTTTGTTTTTATAATCTAAATTACTAGGGAAAGCACTACTTATATATACAGTATCATTTTCACCTACCATATCAAATACATCTTTAAGATATTCATCTATATTCTTTGATATACTACGCTTCATACCTTCATATGTATCTTCATTTAAGTATAGTCTATATTCATCTAATCTATATGTATCACCTAAATCTATAAATACAGCATCACTTTCTTCATAGTACTTTTTAGTTTCTTTTGTTAATTTATTATAGTCAGTTTTTATTCCAAATGGCATAGTTGCATCTTTAATATTGATATTATCAACATTCCCAGCATCTATTCTTCCATATTGATCCATGGCAACTAAGGCTATATTTCTATTTTTTTTAAGCTCTCCATTTTCTATAATATCACTGTTTCCTAAAACAGCAGTCTTAAGTCCATTGTCAGATAATGTTTGTCCTAATGAACCTAATATAGAACCATATTGACCGTTTTCTATATTTTCATTTATAGATTTATTGATAGTTAAATCATTTATTACTTTTGGATTTTTACCTGTGGCTGATTTAAATTTTTGTGCCGTTTCTTTGTCTATAGCTTGAAAGTTTATATATTCCTCACTAGACACATTAGCTCTTCCACCTGCACCCATACTAGCATAAGATCTTCTATCATCCGTACCTTTATCTCCTCTTATATTCATAAGACCTACATAACCTCTATTTTGAACTTCTTCTTGTAGAGTTGGTACGCGCAACATACTTACCAAATTAGTTCTATTCATATTAATAAATATAACTTTGCCTTTTTCATCGGCAAAGCTATATTTTGGAATAGAAACTAGGAGTATCATAACTACTGCTAATAATGATACAATCTTCTTGTTCATAAGATTGACCTACTTTCTGTTTAAATAATGTGTGATTACTTCTTCAAGCATCTCGTCTCTTTCAAATCTTTTTATTATAGCTCTTGCATTTTTATGACTTGTTATATAACTAGAGTCTCCTGAAAGAATATACCCTATAATCTGATTTATAGGGTTATATCCTTTTTCAAGCAATGCTTCATATACAAAATGTATAGTTTCTCCAACGCTCATTTTGTCAGTTGCTACGCCTTCAAACTTCATAGTATAATCTAAATCTTTATCCATGTTAACAACCTCCTTGAGTAAATTATTTTACTTGTGTTTTAACAACCTCACTTGCATGATTTAAAGCTTCATCAACTTTTGATATATCTGATGCCCCAGCTTGAGCCATATTAGGTCTTCCTCCGCCTTTTCCACCAGCTATAGCTGAAACTTCTTTAACTATATTACCACAGTGTATCCCTTTGTCTATAACATCAGATGTTGCTGTAATTACAAAGCTTACTTTACCATCTGCTACATTAGCAAGTGCTACTACTCCAGAAACTAACTTATCTCTTAAGTTGTCTGCTACTTCTTTTAATGTATTCATATCCATGCCTTCAAACTTAGTACAAACTAAACTAACTCCATTTATATCTACTTTAGAATCAAGTACTGAATCCATTGATTGTAGACTCATCTTAGTTTTAACATCATGTAATTCTTTACCTAAGTTTTTATTTTCTTCTAATAAAGATGTCACTCTTAAAGTTAAACTATCTTCTTTAGTTTTTAAATTTGAACAAACATTAGCTATAAGTTCTTCTTTTTCGTTTAAGTAATTATAAACTTCTCTTCCTGTTATAGCTTCTATTCTTCTTACACCTGCCGCTACTCCACCTTCAGATAATATCTTAAACATTCCTATTTGAGAAGTGTTAGTTAAGTGTGTTCCTCCACAAAGTTCTATTGAGAAGTCTCCCATTGAAACAACTCTTACTTCATTACCATACTTTTCGCCAAATAGGGCCATAGCTCCTTTTTCTTTAGCTTCATTTATGCTCATATTTTCACAATTTATTTCTAAAGCTGATAAGATTATTTCATTCACTTTTTCTTCTATAACTTTTAATTCTTTTTTTGTTATAGCTTCAAAATGAGTTACGTCAAATCTTAATCTTTCTGGTGTGACAAGTGAACCCGCTTGGTTAACATGGTCTCCTAATATATCTTTTAATACTTTATGAAGTATATGTGTTGCACTATGATTTCTTGCAGATGCCATTCTTATTTCTTTATTTACAACAGTCTTTAATTTTTCGTTAGTGTTTACCATTCCACTTTTAACAACACCAATATGTTTTATAGTATTATTTGCACCTTTTTTAGTATCTATTACTTCTATTACTATGTCTTCATTTTCATTTACAAGTATTCCGCTATCTCCTGCTTGACCTCCACCTTCTGGATAGAATGTTGTTTTATCTAAAACTATAACAACTTTTTCTCCAGCACAAGCATTTTCTACTATTTCATTGCCTTTCACTATAGCTTTGACAACTCCAGTACTTTCTAGTTCCTTGTATCCATCAAATTCACTAGCAACTGAAGAATCTAATTTTGATAATGGATCTTCTTTCCAGCTTTCTCCATCCATATTTCCTCTAGCACTTCTAGCTCTTTCTCTTTGCTTGTTCATTTCGTCATTAAAAGCATCTTCATCTATTAAAAGATTTTCTTCTTCTAATATTTCTTTAGTTAAATCTATTGGGAACCCATAAGTGTCATATAATTTAAATGCATTTTCTCCACTTAAAGTATTTTTTCCATCTTTCTTTAAGTCTGCTATATAAGAAGCTAATATTTCACTTCCTTGATCTATAGTTTCATTGAACTTTTCTTCTTCTATTCTTATAACTTTTTTGATGTAGCTTTCTTTTTCTACTAACTCTGGGTAAGCTTCTCCACTTACTTTTATAACTTCATCAACTAACTTGAATAAGAAATTTTCTTTTATTCCTAATAGCTTACCATGACGTGCAGCTCTTCTAAGTAATCTTCTAAGTACATATCCTCTACCTTCATTTGATGGAAGAACTCCATCTGCTACTAAGAAACTTACAGCTCTTATATGGTCAGTTATTATCCTTACTGAAGTATCTATTTTATTATCTTTTCCATATGTCACCCCTGCCATTTTTTCAACAGTGTTTAATATGTGCTTTATAGTATCTACATCAAATATAGTATTAACACCTTGCATTATACAAGCTATTCTTTCTAGACCCATTCCTGTATCTATGTTTTTGTTTTCTAATTGTCCGTAATTTCCGTTTTCATCTCTATCAAATTGAGTGAATACGTGATTCCAAAACTCCAAGTATCTGTCGCAGTCACATCCTGGCTTACAATCTGGGTTATCGCATCCATATTCTGCCCCTCTATCAAAGTGTATCTCTGAACAAGGCCCACAAGGTCCTATCCCTATTTCCCAGAAGTTATCATCTTTTCCAAGTCTAACTAATCTTTCTTCAGGGAATCCCATTTCTTTTGCCCATAGGTCATAAGAATCATCATCTTCTTCGTATACAGTTACCCATATCTTATCTTCTGGTATGTTTAAGTGTTCTGTAACGAACTCCCATCCCCATCTTATAGATTCTCTCTTGAAGTAATCTCCAAATGAGAAGTTTCCTAACATTTCAAAGAAAGTTGCATGTCTAGCAGTTTTTCCTACATTTTCTATATCTCCAGTTCTTATACACTTTTGACAAGTACTCATTCTTTTACTTGGTGGCACTTCTACTCCAGAAAAATAATTTTTAAGTGGTGCCATTCCTGCACTTATAAGTAATAAACTCTTGTCATTTTGTGGTACTAAAGAATAACTATCTCTAACATAGTGTTCCTTAGATTCGAAAAATTTTAAAAATCTGCTTCTTATTTCATTTAATCCCATTTGTTCCATTGTTATTTCCTCCTGTATTATGTATTTTCTAATAATTAATTTTTATTTATATTACAACTTAAATTACATCTAAATTAGTTTGTGAAATTAAAAAACCCCGCGCCTATAAACAACTTATAGGGGCGAGGATTATATTCGCGGTACCACCCTAATTATCATAATAAATTATGACATCTTCGGAAAACCTTAGTTATAACGGAACTA
>NZ_DATIRC010000289.1:0-9835 GCF_035470145.1 Romboutsia sp. | reverse complement strand
ATCTATACTCAATAGTATGTAAAACTCCAATAAGTTCAATAAAAAATAGTGTTGAGACATCATCAAATTTTCTATTTATAATATTTATTCCTATAATCGCATTAAGCATATTTATGGCGATATGGTTTTCAAATAAATTTACTAAGCCAATAATACAATTAACTCACATAAGCAATAAAATATCTGATTTAGACTTTGATGAAAAAGTACATATATATACCAATGATGAAATTGAAGTATTAGGAAACAGTATAAATACATTATCTTCCAAAATAAAAAATACAATGGATGATTTAAAAGCTAAGAATGAAGAATTAGAAATACTAATAAATAATAAAATAAAACAAGAAAAATTAAAAAGAGAATTTGTATCTAGTGTTTCTCATGAACTTAAAACACCTATAACAGTTATACATGGATATGCTGAAGGACTTAGAAGTAACATTTTAGATAGTGAAGAAGATAAGCAATACTATATAGATGTTATATGTGAAGAAAGCGAAAAAATGGGAATAATGGTAAATGATTTACTATACTTATATAAACTAGAATCTAATACCTTTAAGATTGTAAAAGGTAAATTAAATATATCTGACTTAATAAAAAGCGTAGTTAAAAAACATGAAATTATATTAAAAGATAAAGAGATAAATATATATTTAGACTTACAAGAAGCTTATATATTAGGAGATAAAATAAGATTAGAACAAGTTTTAAATAATTTACTTGATAATGCAATAAATCATATTGATGCAAAAAAACAAATTAAAATCTCTACTAAATTAATAAATAATAATATATACATAGGGGTATATAACAGTGGAGAAACAATAAAGGAAAATAATTTAGAAAAAATATGGTACTCCTTTGTAAGACTAGATAAAGTAAGAAATTCTAATGATAATAGAATAGGATTAGGACTATCTATTGTAAGAGAAATACTAAACCTTCATGATGGAATATATGGAGTAGAAAATAAAAAAGATGGTGTAGAATTTTGGATTGAATTAAAAAAAATTGATTTGTAACATTGATGTGACATTACACGCCTATAATAAAGATAACAACAGATAAATTATTAGGAGGTAATATTTATGAAAAAATCATTAATAGCTTTAGGAGTAGTATCATTATTAGGATTAGGAGCATTTACAATGGATGTTAGTGCAAGTGATCAAAATACAGATTCTAAAATTATAGCTGACGCTGATAATCAAGAAGACACTAGACGAAATAATAGACAAAGAAACAATATGTGTAGAAATTTAACTGAAGAACAACTATCTCTTATAGAAAAAGGTTACAATGAGTTAACTCAAGAAGAAAAAGGTATATATGATAAGTATCATAGACAGCCTAAAAGAGATTTAAGTGAAGAACAATTAAATGAGTATCATAAAATTCAAGATAAGGTACATAAATATATGGGTGAAGAATTTATAGCTCAAATGAAAGAAAGAAGAGAACAAAGAAAAATACACAGGCAACAAAGACAAAATAATCAAGGTCAAGGAAACGGTTCTTGTAATCAATAAATAGAGAATGTAGATAGATTTGTGTAAAAACAAATCTATCTACATTCCCTATTTGTATTAATTATAAAAGGCTTATCCTTATAATTTAGTAACTGCATTAAGCTTCTCAAAATCCAGTATAGTAATCTTTCCTCTTTGAGATGTCAAAATATCCTTATTCTTAAAATCAGCAAGCATCCTACTTACAACCTCTCTACTAGTTCCAAGTTCTTGGGCTATTTTTTCCTGAGTCAAATATAAAAACTTACTATTATTAGTTTTTTGTGAAGTTAAAAGTAAGTGCTTAGCAATTCTGACATCAATTCTTTCAAATGCAATTTCTTCTAAAACTTCTAATACATCATTGAATTTAGAGTAAAGATTTTTAAAAATATACTTTTGAAATTCTAGAGTATTATAAACATACTTATTGAATATATTACTTGGAATAAATGCTATTGTAGCAGGTTCTATAACTTCTGCAAAAGCAGGATAA
Organism: Romboutsia sp.; assembly: GCF_035470145.1. Classification (GTDB taxonomy): domain Bacteria; phylum Bacillota; class Clostridia; order Peptostreptococcales; family Peptostreptococcaceae; genus Romboutsia_D. The sequence continues at coordinate 7,825 of NZ_DATIRC010000289.1, read as the reverse complement.
GAATCACTGCTAAGCATACAAGACATAGATAAATAGCAAGTATCTCCAGAATTTAATTTATATAATGTAGCTTCTCTACCTTTATCTGATAGCTTATAAACCCTTATAGCCCCATCTATTATAAGAGAAAATCCCAGACAAGAAGATCCTTCATGTATTAAGGTATAATCACTATCAAAATTTTTTACTATTAATGAAGATTTGATAATATCCTTAGCTTCTTGATTTAATGTATCTAAAAATGGATATAAATCTCTCAAATCATTCCAAATATTCATAAAATACCTCCCAAAATAAATAACTATAATCTATAAAAAATACTAAAATAATACTACTTATATAAAATAGAGCACATTAGTAGTATAGTTATGTGACAAAGTCACAGAACTATATCTAAATATATCATATAATTTAAATATATTAAACAAAGGAATAATTAAATAAATTATAAATTTAACAATAAAAGTTAAATCTAAATAATAGATAAAAATTAATTTAAGCATTAAAAATAAATCATTAAAAAGGAGAGGTTACTATGTCTAAAAAAGTTATTATAGTAGGGGGAGTAGCTGGAGGTGCGTCTACAGCTGCCAGATTAAGACGTTTAGATGAAAATATAGAAATAATAATGTTTGAAAAAGGTGAATATATATCTTTTGCAAACTGTGGTCTTCCGTATTATATAGGAGGGACTATAAATGAAAGAGATAAGTTAATAGTCCAAACAGTAGAAGCTATGAGTTCAAAGTTTAATTTAGATATAAGAAATTTAAGCGAAGTCGTAGGTATAGATAAAGAAGCTAAAAAAGTGACTGTTAAAAATCATAATACTGGTGAAAGTTATGAGGAAACGTATGATATATTAGTTTTATCTCCAGGAGCGAACCCTATAAAACCACCTATTGAAGGTATAAATGAATGTAATAACTTATTCACACTAAGAAATATACCAGATACAGATAAAGTTAAGGAATATGTAGACAATAAAAAGCCGAAGCATGCAGTGGTAATAGGTGGAGGATTTATAGGCCTTGAAATGGCAGAAAACCTTCATGATAGAGGTATAGAACTTACTTTAGTCGAAGCAAGTGACCAAGTTATGGCACCACTTGATATAGAAATGGTAAGTATAGTTCATGACCATTTAATAGATAAAGGTGTAAAATTAATATTAAAAGATGGAGTTAAGTCATTTGCTAACAACGGAAAGAAAGTAATATTAAGCAGTGGTAAAGAAATAGATACAGATATGATAATTTTATCTATAGGTGTAAAACCAGAAACTACTATCGCTAAAGGAGCTGGAATTAAGCTAAATGAAAGAGGTGCTATAATAGTTGATGACTATATGAAAACTTCAGATGAAAACATATATGCATTAGGTGATGCAGTAGAAATTATGGACTTTGTAAACCAACATCCAACAATGATACCTCTAGCATGGCCTGCTAATAGACAAGGAAGAATAGTTGCAGATAATATATGTGGAAGAAATGTTAAGTATAAAGGGACATTAGGTTCATCTGTTGCTAAAGTATTTGATTATACAGTTGCAACTACAGGAAATAATGAAAAAACTTTAAAAAGACTTGGTATAGATTATAAAGTAGTTCATATACATCCAGGTTCTCATGCAGGATACTATCCAGGTTCATTCCCTATAGCTCTTAAAATGACATTTGATTCTAAAACAGGAAAAATATTTGGGGCACAAGGTGTAGGTATGGATGGAGTTGAAAAACGTATAGACGTTTTAGCTACAGCTATAAAAGGTGGACTTACTGTCTTTGATTTACCAGATGTAGAAACTTGTTATGCACCACCATACAACTCAGCTAAAGACCCAGTTAATATGTTAGGATACTATGCATCTAATATATTAGAAGATATGGTAGATACTGTTCAGTGGAGTGAAGTTGACGATATAGCAAAAAAAGGTGGAGTAATAATAGATGTAAGAGAAGAATTTGAACTAGTGACTGGTGTTATGCCAAATACTATACACATACCATTAGGGCAGTTAAGAGATAGATTAAATGAAATACCAAAAGATAAGAAATTATATACTACATGTCAAGTTGGACTTAGAGGATATATTGCTTGTAGATTGTTAGAGCAACATGGATTTAAGTGTACTAACATAGATGGTGGAATTAAAACTTATCAATTTGTAAAAAGAGCAGAGGAAAGCTTAGCTAAACAAAATATAAATAATGAGGTAGTAGCTATGAAATTAGAAAATTTAGATATAACTGAAATAAATGCACATGTTAGTTTAGATGCTTGTGGACTTCAATGTCCAGGTCCTATTAGAAGAGTATTTGAAGAGATAAATAAAATGCAAGAGGGGCAAATACTAGAAGTAAAGGCAAGTGATCCAGGATTTGCAAAAGATATAGCAGCTTGGTGTGAAAAAACAAGAAACACTTTATTAAAAGCGGAATTTGATAAGTCTAAAAAAGCTTTTGTAGCAACAATAAAAAAAGGAACTGGTGGATTAGTAGCCAATCCTAGTTGTTCTATAACTCAGACTGATAAAAATGGAGCAACCCTAGTAGTATTTAGTGGAGATTTAGATAAAGCTATAGCATCATTTATAATAGCAACAGGTGCTGCATCTATGGGTAAAGAAGTAACAATGTTCTTTACATTCTGGGGACTTAACATATTAAAGAGTAAAGACAAGCCTAAGGTTAGCAAAGATACTATGGAAAAAATGTTTGATGTGATGCTACCATCTCATACTGGTAAACTTCCACTATCTCAAATGAACATGGGTGGAATGGGACCTAAGATGATAAGTCAAATAATGAAAAAGCATAATGTTGATGATTTAGATACTTTAATGAAAAATGCAATAGATATGGGTGTTAAAGTAGTAGCATGTGCTATGAGTATGGATTTAATGGGAATAAAAGCAGAAGAATTTATAGATGGAGTAGAAATAGGAGGAGTAGCTTCTTACTTAGCTTCTACTGAAGATTCAGGACTTAACTTATTCATATAAGAAATAAATTATCTTATAATAAATATAAATAAAATCGAGTAGGAGTTAAATAAAATAATTATTTAGCTCCTACTCGATTTACAACAAAGTTTTATTTGATTTTTATCTAATGATAATCTCTATCTACTGTAATGATGCAATTATAATTAGGATGAATGTCCTTGATAGATTTAGTCATATACTCTTTAAGCTTTTCATCAGGTATAGTATTTTCATGAAAAACTACAATATCAAAAACTAAATTCTTACTATCACCACTTCCAACTACTCTAAAATCATGCATTGATTTAATACTAGGATGACTCTCGATTATTTTTTCGACTTCTTCCCTTACAGTAGATACTTCTTCCGTTTCAACACATATCGGATCCATATGAATTACTAAATGCACTTTCAAATCTCTAGATATTTCTCTCTCAGCTTTATCTATAACATCGTGTATAGTCATAATATTAATACTGGCAGGAATCTCAGCATGTATAGAAGCAATACATCTTCCAACTCCATAATTATGCACTATTAAATCATGAACTCCAGTTATATGTTTATAAGATAAAACACGTTCATTAATAGAACTAACAAGTTCAGGGTCAGCTGCTTCTCCAAGTAAAGGACTTATCGTTTCTTTTACTAATGAAAATCCAGCATAAAGTATAGCTAGTGAAACTAATACACCTATATACCCATCTATTGGTAAAGTAGTAAATTTAGCTGCTAAGAAAGATATTACAACACAGCTTGAAGTAAATACATCTCCTAAAGCATCTACAGAAGCTGCTTTTAATGCTGATGAATTTATTTTATTACCAACAAAATTATTAAATCTACTTATCCAGAATTTAGCTAATATAGATATAGCTAAAAGAAGGAAAGGTATAAATTGAAATTTAATAGGTGAGGGATTTAGTATCCTTTCTATTGAAGATTTAATAAATTGAACTCCAACAAGCATAACCATAAATGCAACAATTAAAGCAGATATATATTCTAACCTACCGTGTCCAAAAGGATGCTCTTTATCAGGTGGAATGCTAGCTAACTTAAAACCAACTATAGTTATTATAGAAGAAGCCATATCTGAAAAATTATTAAATGCATCTGCAGTAATTGCGATACTAGTAGTTAATAACCCCACTGAAATTTTCACTATAAATAGCAATAAATTAATAACTATACCAACTATACCAGCTAAGTATCCATATTTATTTCTAACATCTTCTTTTTGGATGTTTTCGCTATCTTTAATAAAAAATTCAACTAAAATTTTAGAAAACATATAAAATAAATTCTCCTTTCTAAGTTAATATTTAGTTTTTACATATAAAAAAAGAATACTACAGTTATTATATTACATATTTTGCAAATTAAAAATACTATTTACATATAGGTTTCTTTATAATATCTTTTTAATAATGTATATTTATGGTATAATAAAATTTTGATGAAAGCTAAAAATAAATATATACAATTTTAGGAGGACATTAAGGTGGCAAATACATTTTACATAGTAAGACATGGACAAACCAACTGGAACATATTAGGTAAAACTCAAGGACATGGAAACTCTGATCTTACAAAAACAGGAGAAGTACAAGCACAAGAATTAGCACAAGCTATGGTTAATTATCCAATAGATTATATATATAGTAGTGACTTAGGAAGAGCCGTACAAACTGCACAGATAGTAGGAGAAAAAATAGGTATAGAGGTAGAAAAAACTAGTGCTTTAAGAGAAATGGGATTTGGTGTATGGGAAGGTCTTTTAATAGAAGAAATAAAAAAAGATCATGCCAACACTTATGACACATGGAGAAATGAGCCTCACTTAGTAGATATACCACAAGGTGAAACTCTTCATATAATAAAAGAAAGAGTAGACAACTTTATAAAAGAAATAAATGAAAAATATGACAATAAGCACATACTATTTGTAAGTCATTCAGTAACAGTAAGAGTAATGTTATTATCATTCTTAAATTCAGGTATGGAAAACATATATAGAATTAAGCAAGACAATACTGCTTTAAATGTAGTGGAATATAGAGATTATGGGCCAGTAGTTATAAAAATGAATGATACAAGCCATATAAAGAATAACGAAAAAATAAATAACTCAGCATTAGAGTAAGGAGTAATTTTATGTCTAAAATAATAGTAGTTGGAGGTGGACCATCAGGGATGATGGCAGCTCTTACAGCTTCAAAAAATAATCATGAAGTTATATTAATAGAACGTAATGAAGAACTAGGTAAGAAGCTTAAAGTTACTGGTGGAGGAAGATGTAATATCACTAATAATAGAGATATAGAAGATTTCTTTGAAAAAGTAGTAACTAATAGAAAATTTTTATATAGTAGTTTTTATACTTTTACAAATCGTGATTTGTTATCTTACTTTGAATCTAACAACTTAGAGTATAAAATAGAAGAAGATAATGACCATAAGATTTATACAAAATCTGATAAATCAGAAGAAGTAATAGAAACTCTTAAAAATGATTTAATAAAAAATAAAGTAAAAATACTATATAATAAAAAGGTTGTAAACATTATAGTAAAAGATGAAAGTGTAATCGGAGTAAAAACAGAAGATGGTGATAAGATATTAGGCGATAAAGTTATAATATCTACAGGTGGCAAAAGCTACCCTCACACAGGTTCTGATGGAATGATGTATGATGTTTTAAGAAAGTACAATCATACACTAAATAAAATATATCCAGCTTTAACACCTCTTACAATAAAAGAAGGATGGATTAAAAACTTACAAGGTATTTCTATGCAAAACGTAGAAATTTCTTGTAAAATTAAAAAGAAAAAAATATCTAAAATAGGTGATATGTTATTTGCACACTTTGGATTAACAGGTCCATGTGTCTTAAAACTATCATCTCATATAAATAAATATATAGAAGAAAATGAGTTAGAGTTAAATATAGACTTTTTACCAGATACTAGCTTTGATGAAATATCTAATATAATAAGAGAAAATCCTAATAAAAATGTAATAAACAATTTAAAAGGATTATTACCTCAAAATTTCTTGAAAGAGGTATTTAACTTATTATCATTAACTGATAAAAAGGCGAATGAACTATCAAAAGCTGATGAACTTAAAATAATAGAATATATCAAAAATATGAAACTAACATGTAACGGAAGTAAGGGTATAAAAACTTCTCAAGTTACTTGTGGTGGAATATCTGTTAAGGAAATAAATTCATCAACTATGGAATCGAAAATTATAAAAAATCTATTACTTACAGGGGAGGTAATAGATATAGATGCAGAAACTGGTGGATATAATCTGCAAATAGCTTTCTCAACGGGGTATCTTGCTGGAATAAGCGTGTAGGTGATTATATGAAAGTATTAGCAATAAGAGGTGCTACAACTGTAGTATCTAATAATAAAGAAGATATACTAAATGAAAGTGCAAAATTGATACAAACTATAATAATAGAAAACTTATTAGATTTAGATGATATAATAAGTATGTGTTTTACAATGACAAATGACTTAGACAAAGTATATCCTTCTGTAGCAGTTAGAGAGATTTTAAATATAACAGACATTCCAATGCTTAACTTTGAAGAAAAGTATATAGAAGGTAGTCTAAGAATGTGTATTAGAGTTATTATGTATGTAAATAGTGAAAAATCTAAAAAAGATATAAAACATATTTACTTAAATGATTCCAAAGATTTAAGAAAAGATTTAGTAGAAATACAATTATAATTTTGAAATTCAAATTATATGGTAATATATAAGTAGGAGAAATTATTATGAATAATTTAGTAATAGCAGTAGATGGACCAGCAGGAGCAGGTAAAAGTACAATAGCTAAGATAGTAGCAAAGAAGTTAAATATAAATTACATAGATACAGGAGCAATGTATAGAGCTATAACATATAAATGTCTTAAAAATAATATAGATATTAACAATGAAGATGAAATAATAAAAATAGCAAAAGATACTGATATAGATTTTAGAGATAATAACATCTATTTAGATGGGCAAATAGTAAACGAAGAAATAAGAACTATGGAAGTTAGTAATAATGTATCTAATGTTGCTAAGGTTAAAGAAGTAAGATACTTAATGGTAGATGTTCAAAGAGAAATAGGAAAAAGAAATTCAGTTATATTAGATGGAAGAGATATTGGTTCTTACGTATTTCCCAATGCACATTATAAATTCTTTTTAGTTGCAACACCACATGAAAGAGGAACTAGACGTCATAAAGAATTAACAGAAAAAGGATATGAAGTTAGTCTTGACGAAATAATAAATGATATAATAAAAAGAGATGAAATAGATTCAAATAGAGAATTTGCACCACTTGTTAAAGCAAATGATGCTATTGAAATAGATACTACTGGAAAAAGTATTGATGCAGTTGTAGATTCAGTATTATCTAAGATAAATATATAAAAAATTAATATAAAGCACAATATACATAATTAATTAAAATAACTTAATTAATTATGTATATTGGTAATGAAGGGAGATAATTGTGAGTTTTTATAATTTTATAATAAAGGCATTTAAGTGTTTTTCAAATGTATTTTTTAAATACAAAGTAATAGGAGCGGAAAATATTCCAAATGAAGGTAATGTAATAATAGCTTCAAATCATAAATCAAACCTAGATCCAATATTTTTAGCAGCAGCAGTAGAAAATAGAACAGTTGCAGCAATTGCAAAGCAAGAGCTTTTTAAATTAAAACCACTTGCATTTGTGCTAAAAAAATTAAATGTTATACCTATAAACAGAGAAAAGCCTGATGTATCAACAATAAAAAATATTTTAAAAG
>NZ_DATIRC010000288.1:0-1642 GCF_035470145.1 Romboutsia sp. | reverse complement strand
CATAAACTGTATAAAATAAGAATGGAGGAGTAAAAGTGAAAAGCTTTAAATTTTTTCATGGTCAAATTACCAAGATAGATGATTTTTTGATAGATGGAAGTAAAGAAGAAGAAGAAGGATGTTATAAATTAATGTCTGTAGTAAATAGATATGGATCTATAGTAAATTTTTTGGTAACACCAGATACTTACTTTGTAGACCATGTAATGGTAGCTGTAGGAGATAAGGTAACTGGATTTTATGATGCAAATGCAGCTGTTCCTCTTATTTTACCACCACAATTTCAAGCAATTGTTATGGCAAGAGATAATCAATATAAAAATGTAAAAGTAGACTATTTTGATAGCGAGTTGGTTAGTAGTGATGGAAATTTAAAATTAATCATTACACCCTCTACTCAAGTAGTCTTAGAAAATTATCAACCCTTTACTAAAACCCCTGAAAACCGAAATCTAATTGTTGTCTATGGAGCTAGCACAAAGAGTATTCCAGCCCAAACTGTACCATATAAAGTTATCGTTATATGTTAAATATTTTTATAAAAAAAAAGACTGTTTCCATTACAGTCTTTATAAAAGGGATATTGGTAATTAAAATACTATTTTTGGGGGTAGTTTTTTAATCCATTTAAATTTAAGGGTAAGAGGAGCTATAATCAATACTCCTCTTATAGTTAATTATGTCCAAACTATAATGTCTGATATATTGTGTCCGTCCTAATGTCTATTTTCGAATGTTTTGTCTAATCTTGTTGTCTATGTATACAATATACTATTTTTTCACATATAAGTCTATATTATAAATAAAATTTTATATAAAAATTGCATTTTATGATATTTTACTTTGATTAAAAATTTATCAACGAATTACTTTAAATTAAATTTTAAATTTATTTTAAAACCACGTTAGATTAAATTGTTGATATTAATTTTATTTATACTTTAGCAGTATCCTATTTGTTTTCACTTAATATTTTTTCATAGCAATAGAATGGTTTACCTTTTCCTAAGAAGTTCATTTCTCCCACAAACTCGTAGTTAAATTTTTTAAATAATGAATTCATTTTTGTATTTATAGAATAAGTATGTGTTTTTAGGTATTTAACTTCATTTTTAATTGCTAGTTCTTCAGCAAAATTCATTAATTTACTTCCTATTCCACTATTTCTAAATTTAGAATTAACAGCCATTCTATGAACTACCATGCATTTTTCATTAGATGACCATTCTAAATCACTATATTCTATTGGTTCTATGTAGTTAACACATATAAACCCTTTTATATTTCCATCCTCAACTTCTATATATAAGTCACCTTGTTCTATATCTTTTTCAAAATCTTTTCCTTGTGGGTAATTTTCATCCCACTGAGTATTATTATAAGATTTCATCTCTTCTACTGTTGTATTTATAATGTCCATTATTTCTTTTACATCACTTGATTTTGCCTTAGTTATCATTTACTTACCTCCTCTGTTTTTTATTTTTATCCAATCTTCCTCTACATTCTTACTCATTTTTTCAATCAATGCTATAGATATTTCTTTTTCCTCTTCGCTAAAATCCTTAAAACATACTTCTATATTTCTATTTTCCTCCTCAATTATAAGGTCATATATTTTTAAAGCTTTATCATTTGGCAT
>NZ_DATIRC010000287.1:0-1690 GCF_035470145.1 Romboutsia sp. | reverse complement strand
AGCTTTAGCTTTTTTCATTTTATCTATTATAACTTTAGATGGATTTACACAATAAAGTTTTATACTTAATACTCCAAAGTCATTTTGGTAAACAGTTGCATAATTCTCATCGTAAAATTCTGATATAGATAAAAAGCTATGAACATCAAAATACAAATCTATTAATTCATCATTTTCTTCATTACTACTTGATAAATATTCATCTGCAGTTTTCAAAAACGCTCCTAGCAAATTATATATCTCTGTTGGAGGTTCACCTTCTATTAAATGCCTTTCATCTAATGCATCTAGTATTTTTAATTTTTCTTTAAAATATGAATTAACTTCATTAATAGCTCTAGTAAGTCTTTTGTCTTTTTTGCCCAAAAGCTTTTTTACTTTAATCAGTTTTTCTTGAATTATACTAGAAGAATACATATCCCTTGCTCTATCTACAAGGTTATGAGCTTCGTCTATTAAAAAAGTATAATCAGTAGTTTTTACATCAAAGAACCTTTTTAAATATACCCTTGGATCAAAGACATAATTATAATCACATATTATTACATCACTTAATAAAGTCAAATCCAAAGAAAGTTCAAATGGACAAAGATTATATTCTTCACTTATTTTATCTATATTCTCTCTACTGTAATCATCATATTTTATTAGGATTTCCTTTAGGGAATCATTTATCCTATCATAATACCCCTTAGCATAAGGACAATAATCTGGATTACAATTAGCTTCATCCATCTTACAAGCTTTTTCTTTTGCAGTTATAGTTACAGATTTTATATCTAATTTTTGTTTTCTCATCAAAGATATAGTATTTTGTGCTACTTCTCTAGTTATTGTTTTTGCTGTAAGATAAAATATTTTTGAAGTATGCCCTTCTCCCATTGCCTTAATAGATGGAAATAGTGCTGATATAGTTTTTCCTGTACCAGTTGGAGCTTGAGTAAAACACTTTTTATTGTCAGTTATACTTTTGTATACCCTTACTGCTAACTCTCTTTGACCTGATCTATAATTTTCAAATGGAAACTTTAGATTTTTTATAGATTTATTTCTTTTATCTATCCAATTATTTTCTATTTGAGCCCAATATTTATATTCATCAATAAGCCAAAAGAAAAATTCTTTTAATTCTTCAAACGTATATGTTTTTCTCAATATCCTAGTGGCTTTAGTTTCTATATTATAATAAGTTATTTGTATATCTATGCTTTCTAAATCATTTTGAACACAATATATATATCCATAACATTTTGCTTGTGCCCAGTGTAATGGATTGAAATCTTCATCTATTAAAAGAAGTTCCTTCGTTGTAGTTTTTATTTCATCTATTATTATCTTTTCATTTTCAATTAATATTCCATCTACTCTTCCTTCAACGTTAATATCTATATCTTCATATGTAAAACTATGCTTTAAGGAAACTTCTGCACTATAATTTTCTCCATATGATTTTTGAACTTTTTGATGTCCTCTTATACCTTCAATAGCTTTAACTGACCCTACATATCTATTATCAATACTTCCATTTCTCATTATGAATTCAACTAAACTTCTTATAGATACTTTAACTTCTTTTTTCATGTTAATTTCCTCGCACTTCTTACTAATAAATATATTTTATCATATATGGTTATCTGACAAATATAGAATCCTTTAAAATCTGTATAATTATAATTGTATAATATTTCTT
>NZ_DATIRC010000286.1:0-11372 GCF_035470145.1 Romboutsia sp. | reverse complement strand
CTATTACTTTTGATTTTTCAAATCCTGATGTCTTCCATGCTACATAAGTCATTATATCAACAGGATTTGTAGCTATTAATAATATTCCATTAAATCCTGATTTTTTTATTTCACTAATTATAGATTTCATTATTTTAGTATTCTTATGTAATAAATCAAGTCTTTTTTCACCTTCTACTTGCAGCGCTCCTGCTGTTATACATATAATATATGCATCAGAACAATCACTATAATCTCCTGCATATATTTTCATTTTTCTAGGTGCAAAGCTAAGCCCATGATTTAAATCTATAGCTTCACCTTCTGCTCTTTTTTTATCTAAATCTATTAAAACTAATTCTTCACAAGTTCCTTGATTTAACATAGAGTAAGCATAGCTCATTCCGACCATCCCTGTCCCTACTATTACTACTTTATTCTTTTTCATTATTTTTCCTCCTAATTGCATGATTAACTATTACATAATAATTTCCCCTAAATTCAAATCTGTAAACTTAATTTTTACATTTTGCAACTAATTTTGAATTGTTTTCTGTTAAAATTTGAATAATAAGTGTATAATTAAAAATGCACTAATTTATAAAATACAAAAGGAGTAAAAAATGACGACATTTAAGGAATTGAATTTAAATCTTAATACGATAGATGGACTTAAAAAACAAAATATAATAGAACCTACTGAAGTTCAATCTTTAGCTATAGGAAAGATATTAGAAAATAAAGATTTGTTAGTTAATGCACAAACTGGAAGTGGTAAAACTCTAACTTACTTACTACCTATGTTTGAAAAAATAGATGCTACTAAAAGAGAAACTCAAGTATTAGTACTTGCACCTACTCACGAATTAGTAATGCAAATAGTAGACCAAGCTAAGTTGCTATCTACAAATTCAAATATGGATGTAACTGCTTTTTCTTTAATAGGTGAAGTTAATATACAAAAACAAATTAAAAATATAAAAGCAATAAAACCTCATATAGTTGTTGGAACTTGTGGAAGAGTTTTAGATTTAATACAACAGAAAAAATTAAAAGCTCATAATATAAAAACTATAATATTAGATGAAGTTGATAGCTTACTTAGCGGAAAGAATGTTGCTACTGTTAAGAACATAATAAAAACTACATTAAGAGATAGACAACTTTTAGGTTTCTCTGCTAGTTTAAACGATTCTACTATAGATATATGTAATTCTATAATGAAAGAACCTGAAATAATAAAAGCTAATAGTGAATCAGTTATAAACCCTAATATAAACCATATGTACTTATATGGAGAACAAAGAGAGAAATTCACATTACTTAGAAAATCTATAGCTGCTACTAATCCTAAAAGAGCTATCGTATTTGTTAATGATGAAGATAGCATAGAAGCTATAACTGAAAAACTAAACTACCATAACTATATGGCTGTTGGTATATTTGGTAGAATGACTAAAGAAGATAGAAAAAATGCTTTAAATGCATTTAAAATAGGGAAAGCTAAAATATTAGTTTCTTCAGATTTATCTGCTAGAGGATTAGATATAGTTGATATAACTCATGTATTTAACTTAGACTTCCCTAAGAGTAAAAATGAATACGTTCATAGATCTGGTAGAACTGCTAGAGGAAATAGAACAGGTGATACTATATCTATAGTTACAAACCAAAACTTATCTACTATAAGAGATTATAAAAGAGAATTTAATATAGATATAAAACCAAAGGAATTAAAAGAAGGTAAACTTGTAGATTCTAATAATCATCAAAATAAGGCTAAAAAGAAAAATAATTTTAAAAATACATCTTTCAAAAACTCTAAATAGACTAAAAAAGGGAGTACATTAATTAATGATTAAAATCATTTTTTAATACTCCCTTTTTTGTATAAATCATTACTATATATCAATGACGTATCGAGATACTTACAAGTTATTTTATATAGTTTACTATATTCGCATTTTCATCTATTATTCCTTCTATAATACTTTCTTTACTTGTCATTATAACAGTAACTCCTGGTCCATGACCTGATTTTATACAATCACTATGTACTACTACTCCTATACTTACTGCACCTTTTAAATATCCGACTCCATAAGTATTATCACAATCTTGTAGTAATACAATATCTCCAAATTTTAATTTATCAAGTCCTAATCTTTTTATTTCTTCCATATCAGCTGTCATTATGTCATAATCTCCATCTGTAGCAGCACTTTTTGAACCTATTCCAGACCCCATTAAATACGCTGGGACTTTTCCTACAACATTTACTTGTAGTTTACCATCCTTTTCTTGTATATTTAATTTTTCAAATAAATCTGGATCTATATTCATTATATGTATATTTTCATTTTCAACCAATTTCAAACCTTGGCCATATGCTTTTATCATTATTTTATCATCTATTGATAAATCTTCTAATATATCTTTTTCAAAATGTATTAATACATGGTCTATTCCACCATGCATTCCAGTTACATAACCTTTTTTTCCTTTTGCATCACCCGATACTATTTTAGCTTCATTTCCTATACATGCAAAAGTCATAAGAGCTGCATTTTCTGATGAATTTTCATTTCTAATAGATACTCCTGGCTCTACATGGTCCCCTTGCCATCCAAAAGCACAGTCTCCTATGGCTACATTGTATGATATACCTCCTGTAGCTGGAAGTATCATTGGCTTTCCTTCATGAGTTATTCTATAATTACCACCTATTGGATGATGTATTTTTCCTTGCACAGACCATTTTACTACTTTTTCTTTATTAGTTTTTAACATACTCATATTCCTCCATAAACTATACTTCATTCCCTAAATTCCATTGTATTATAAATTACATATATTAGCAATAATCCAATTTTCTATTTTCAGAATATTAATTCAAAAAAACAAAAGTGATATAAAAATCACTTTTGTTTTTTGAGTTATATTTTTTACTACCTACACCTTATCTTTTATTAGCTACTTTTTATTTTTAGTTTCATTTTCTTGTGTCTTAGCTTTTCTACGTAAAGTACCTTGTATTTGATTCACAAAATTTTGAATTAAATTTGTTTTATTTTCTTTATGTCTTTTGTTTTTATCCATGATATCACCCTTTCTTATATATTTATTTTTTCCGTCTTAATGCCTTTTAAACATATTAATTAATAACTTATAATGTATATTTTTGTAAAATTTTCTAAATAAGCAATATTTTTTATATTTATGAATTTAGCTTAACTTTGTTTATATATTCCTTTTTATATTTTATTTAATTTTTTTTATATTTTGTATCGAAATTCGCTCTTCTTAAATATAGTATATTATACTAATCTTTTTGGAGGGGTTTCGATGGAGTTTTTGGACAATTTAGTTTCTAGTAGGTTAGGTGGTTCATCTTTTTTTAAAGGTAATAAAGAGTTATATAAATTCGAAAAAATAAAAAAATTAACTAAAGAAGTTACGTTAAAAAATCCTCACATTCCACTTATTGATATGGGAGTAGGCGAGCCTGACCAAATGGCTGATTTATCTATTGTTGAAGTTTTAAATGAAGAAGCTAGAAAAAAAGAAAATAGATTTTATACGGATAACGGAATAGATGCTTTTCAAGAATCCGCTTGTAAATATTTAAGCACTGTGTATAACTTAAATAACATCACTAAAGATAATATAATGCATGGAATTGGTTCTAAGTCTATTTTAGCCATGCTTCCTTTATGTTTTATAAATCCCGGTGATATATGTTTAATGCCTAAACCTGCCTATCCTACTCTTGCAACATACACAAAATTTTTAGGTGGGCAAGTTTATGATTTACCTCTTTGTGAGGGAAACAATTTTTATCCAGATCTGTTAAGTATACCTGCTGATATACTTAAAAAATCAAAATTATTATATATAAACTATCCTAATAATCCAACTGGGCAAGTTGCAAATACTGCATTTTATGAATTCGTTGTTAGATTCGCAAAGAAAAATAATATATTAGTAGTATGTGATTTAGCTTATGGTAGTTTAACTTATGATGGTTGTAAACCTCTTAGTATTTTAAGTATTGACGGTGCTATGGATGTTTGCGTCGAGATTCACTCTCTTTCTAAAAGCTTTAATATGACAGGATGGAGACTTGCTTTTTTAGTTGGAAGTGAAAAAGCGATTAAACTTTATGCTACTATAAAAGCTCATACTGATTCTGGTCAATTTAAAGCTATTCAATTAGCTGGGGCTTATGCACTTGATAATTATACTTTAGCTGATGTAAACTGTGAAAGATATTCTAGGAGATTAGATTTAATGGTTAATACCTTAAAAGAAGTAGGATTTGGTGTAAAAAAACCTAAGGGAGGTTTTTATATTTATGTTCCTATTCCTAAAGGAGTTAAAGATGGTCCTAAATTTAAAAATGCGGAAGATGCATCTTTATATATTCTTTCTAATGCTCTTATATCTACTGTTCCTTGGGATGACTGTGGAAGTTTTTTAAGATTTTCTGCAACTTACGATGCTGATAGCTTAGATGCTGAAATAGCTATAATGAAAGAAATCAAAGATAGATTGATTAAATTAAATCTAGAATTCTAATATAAAAAGCCATGTATTAAAATGTACCCTTAGTCAAGGAAATTTTAATACATGGCTTTCATTGTATAATTATTGCTAGTTTATTATGAGTGTCTATAGACTTGTGTGAATGTAATTTTGAAATTAGTTAAATCTAGTGGAAACAATAATTAAAGTTTACAGGACAAACCTACCGTAGCGATAATATTTAGAAATTCTTGTGCATAAAATGTATATATCACTGTCACAAATTTTATTTGTGAAGAGCTATCATTTAAGGAAATTATATTGTTCTGTATTTGCGTACATAAAAAACAACAAAAAACAGGGAGGAGATAATATATGAATGTTGTTACACAAACAAACAAGAAGAAATTAGTTATACCACATACTTATACTATTATATTTTCACTTATAGTTATAATGTCAGTTCTTACGTGGATAATACCAAGTGGAGAATTCAGTAGAAAAGAGGTAAATGATAGAATGGTAGTAGTTCCAGGAACGTACCAATCTGTTGAGAGCAACCCGCAAGGTATAAATGATGTATTTATGGCTCCTATAAATGGATTTATAGATGCAGCAGAAGTAGTTGGATTTGTTCTTTTAGTTGGAGGATCTTTTGGTATAGTAAATAAAACTGGGGCTATCGAATCAGGGATAAGATTTGCTATAAGTAAACTTAAAGGAAAAGAAGTTTTTATAATACCTGTATCTATGGTATTATTCGGATTAGGAGGAACTACATTTGGAATGGCAGAAGAAACACTACCATTTTATATGATACTTATTCCCCTTATGACGTCACTAGGATATGACTCATTAACGGCAGTAGGAACTATATTTTTAGGAGCTTTAGCTGGATGTACAGCTTCTACTGTAAATCCTTTTTCAGTAGGTATTGCCCAAGCATTATCTCACATAACACCGGGATCTGGGATAGAGTATAGATCTATAATATTTGTAGTGCTTATGACAATAGCTATAACATTTATGATGACTTATGCTAAAAGAGTAAAGAAAAACCCTACGTCATCTATAGTGTATGAAATAGATAGAAGTTCAATAGATGAAGTAGCATATACAGCAGATACTATAAATAAAATTACATTAAGAGAAGTAATAGTTCTTTTAATATTTGTAATAGGTATGGGTACCATGGTGTGGGGAGTACTTACACAAGGTTGGTATATAGCAGAAATAGCAATGGTATTTATTGGAATAGGTGTTTTATCTGGGATAGCTGGAGGGCTTAAACAGGATGTAATAGCTACTTCATTTATAGATGGTGCTAAAGATTTAGCTTTAGCAGCAATAGCAATCGCACTAGCACGTGGCATAGTTATAATAGCACAGAATGGATTTATAATAGATACTATATTAAACGCCTCTGCAATTTTATTAGAAAAATTACCAAAATTTATATTTATAAACTTGACAATGATTATAGAAGGAGCTTTAACTTTCTTAATACCATCAAGTTCAGGTCTTGCATCACTTACAATGCCTGTTTTATCACCACTTAGTGATTTAGTTGGTATATCAAGTCAATCGATAGTAACTGCTTATCAATTTGGATCAGGACTTGTAAATATGATAACTCCAACATCAGGAGTATTAATGGGAGCATTAGCTATCGCAAATATTCCATGGTCTAAGTGGGTTAAGTTTGTAGCTCCATTATCAGCAATATTAATAGTTGCATGTATGATACTTTTAACAATAAGTTTATATATAGGATTTTAAAAAAGAAGGCATACACCTTCTTTTTTATTTTAGTATAATATCATCATTTTGTAATATAAATTATTTATTATTTAAAATTTGGACCTTTTTCCATTTGTTTTTTTAAATCATTTGTAAATTTTTTTTGTTGATATTCTTGCATCATCTCATCTCTTTTCATTTCCATGCCTGCCATAACGCCCTTTGCATCATCTTTAAGATCTTCTACTGTATCTTTCATTACACATTGTGTTTTTTTCATTCCTTCTTGTAAATCATTTTTAAGATTTTCCATTTCTTTTTTAATAATACTCATTTTAGTAGCCTCCTTAGTCATTATATATATTAGTTTTTACAAAATGACTAAAAATTATTTATAAAATATTATCTATATCTTAAAATACTATATGTAATTAACGACTTCATATCATAAATATTTTAAAATGTAATGCTATATTAAATTAACTAATGCTAACTAGTTTTCATACTATATTATTAAATAGGGAGGTATTTGTATGACACCTTATATTCTTTATAGTATTTGTGTAATACTTCTTGTAATATCCTTTATGAAAGATAAAGAAAAAACTAAATTAGCTCTAAAAAATGGTTTCAAATCTTTTGAAAATGTAATGCCTCAATTTCTTTTTATAATAATTATTGTTAGTATGGTTTTATCAATTGTAAATCCTACTACAATATCAAATCTTATCGGTCCTGAGTCTAAATTATTTGGAATAACCTTATCTTCTATCGTTGGTTCTATTACTATGATGCCAACTTTCGTAGCTTTTTCAACAGGAGATTCGTTATTAAAAAGTGGTGCTGGATATGCTCAAGTTGGTGCTCTTATTTCTACTTTAACTATGGTTGGAGTTTTGACATTTTCTCTAGAAGCTAGCTATATAGGTAAAAAAGCTGCTTTTTATAGAAATTTGATTGCATTTTTATTTGCATTTGTAGTGTCCTTTTTTGTAGGAGGTGTTTTAGGATAATGAATATTAAATTTATTTTAAATCGTTATAGATATTTTTTAATAGGTTTTATAATTTGTATAATAATCTATCTTTTTAATCAAAATTTAGGACTTAGTATTTTTAATAGCACTAAATCAAATATTTTACAAATGCTATCTATTTTACCCCCTGTTATGATATTATTAGGACTTTTAGATGTATGGGTTCCTAGAGAATATTTTATGAAGTATATGGGTTTAAATTCTGGATTTGTAGGAATATTATTATCTTTTTTAATTGCTTTTTTTGCTGCAGGCCCTATGTATGCTGCTTTTCCATTTACTGCTGTTCTTATTAAAAAAGGGGTTAAGTTTTCTAATATAATAATTTTCTTAAATGCTTGGTGCGTTATTAAATTTTCTACACTACTATTTGAAGTAGGTGCTTTAGGTTATAAATTCACGTTAGTAAGACTTATCATAGACATTCCTGGAGTTATAATTATGGGATATATAGTTGATTATCTTGTAAATAAAAGACTTAATACTTCTATATCTTCAATAGATTCTAAAATCGAATAAGAAAAACCCCCATAATTGGAGTTTTATGGGGGGTTTTTGTAATGGCAACTCTATATGAGGATGTGAGGGAGGGTTACCATTACAATAGGGTATTATAGTTTTTAAGCTAGTCTTTTCTATAGTTATATAATACAACTCCTATATGAATTTAATGTGAGTTTTTTGTGAATGAAATTTGAAAATTTTATTATCTAAAATTCTACAGTAAATATTACTGAGTTTTCTTTATTTTTTAAGCTATGATCAAATCCATGACTTTCAAATATCTGACTAACTAAGTATAAACCTAGACCACTTCCTCCAGTTTTTCTTGATCTAGACTTTTCTATTCTGAAAAATGGTTTAAATATTTCACTTAAATATTTTTCATCTATTGTAACACCTGTATTTTCTATTTCTAAGCAGGTCTTTATATAAACCTTTTTCTTAGAATTTTTTTGACTCTTTTTATACAATCTTATTATGATACTTTCATTTTGCGGAGAATACTTAATAGCATTATTAATTATATTATTTATAGCTTTTACTATTCTTTCTTCGTCACATTGTACATAAACATCTTCTTCTATTTTTAAAGTTGTTTTTATATTTTTTTCTTCTATTAAAAACATTTGTCTTTGAACAAGTCTATTTAAAAGCTTACTCAAATTAACCTTACTTACAGTTAAATCTTTTTCTAATATTTCACATTTTGATACTTCTATCATTTCATTAACTAATTCTTTTAATTCTTGTGTTGACTCATATGATTTTTGGAGATATGTGTCCCTATCTTTATACTTACCTATATTATAAATCATTCCCTCTAATTGACCACTTATTATAGTTATTGGAGTTTTTAATTCATGTGATATTGTCGCCATAAAGTCCTTTCTTCTATTTTCAGCTTCTCTTTCACTTTCAATTATATTAATTAATGGCTTTGTTATAACATTTGAATATATATATGCACCTATCATTGCTATTAAAATAGCTACTACAGTTATATAGGGCACAAGATTTCTAATAACATTACTTGCTTCATCAATTGGTTGAAGTGGCATTACTATATTTAATCTATATGGCAATATAGAATCCTTTGTATATATTGGAATAGATATTTGAAACTCTTTGCTATTATCATTTATTATATATTTACTATATTTTAAGATTATAAATTCATTTTTACCATAAATTATTCTACCATTAGAATCTGTTAATAGTATTGATAAATTTTGGTTTTTTGCCATATGAAAAAGTCTTTCCTCTAAGTCTTCTGTAGTATAGTTTATAGATTGTTCATTTAAAATTTTTATACTTTCTTGTAAAATTCCTATTTTATATTTATGATAATATGATGGCAATAAAAAATATAAGATTAAATATATTATTATAGCTAGTGCTAATAAAAGTCCTGTAGTTATTGAAAATAACTTATACTTTATATTTAAGTTTTCCCATTTATCAAATATCTTTCTCAAGTGTATACCCTATTCCTTTTACAGTTTTTATATATGGTAGAACTATTTTTTTTCTTATATTTTTTATATGTGCATCAACTATTCTTGTATCTCCATAATAATCATATCCCCATATGCTATCTAACAGACCTTCTCTTGTAATAACTTGTGGATATTTTTCTATTAATGCTTTTAATATATTAAATTCTTTTAATGTTAGTTCTATTGTTTCATCGTTTACATGAGCTGTATAAGTATTTAAATCTAATTTTAAACTTTCAAATGATATACAATCATCACTACTACTTTGAGATGTTCTTCTAAGTACCGCTTCTACTCTTTTTATAAGTAATTTAAATGAAAATGGCTTTGTTATATAATCGTCACATTCTAATTCAAAACCTTTAACTTGGTCACTTTCATCATTTAATGCTGTTAAAAATATTATTGGTACACTTGATGTTTTTCTAATCATTTTACAAACTGAATGTCCATCTAAATTAGGCATCATTACATCTAGTATTACCAAATCGTAATTCCCTTGTTTGAACTTTTGGACTCCTTCTAATCCATCATTTGCATAATCTACGCTATATCCTTGTGAGCCTAAAAATTCTACGATAAGCTCTTGTATGTTAAAATCATCTTCTACAACTAGTATCGATGCGCTCATTTTTATCAACTCCTACTTTATTTTGTCTTTTTTGATATTTTATATCCTCATTTAATTTTATCATAAGTATTTTAGCGTATATATGAATTTTGCATGAAATTCGCTTTGATTATAGTATAATCCTCTCAGTAAAAAATTTATATACCTCAATGCAGCTAAAGATTTATTTAGTTGATACTATAGATCAAGATGAAATTATCAAATTAATAGATGATTATATCTATTAATTTAATACTGAACGTATACAATTAAAAAACGGCATGAGTCTGGTTAAATACCGCAATCATGCCGCTTAAAAGCCCTCTTTTTATAAGTGCGTTTTAAGTATTATATTTTTAATAGTTTACTTATGTTTTGACAGTATCCAAAATCTTTTATTACACAGATACTATTGTTTATTTCATATTCAGAATTAGCATGAACCATTATAGCAAGCTCATCACCTTCATTTAATATATCATAACTTTCACTACATTCTCCCATTATATCTAGTACTTCTTTCTTTTTATAGCATTCAAATCTAAGTAAAGCACTACATTTATTTTTAACTATTTTTTCAACTTGTATTTTGTCCTTAGTAAATGAATTTATACTTGAAGTTCTATTATCTAATATATCTAATATATCACCATATACAGCACTACCTGTAGCTAGTTTACCTGCTCCTTTACCTACAAATGATACTTCCCCTACAGAATCACCATTTACTATCACTGCATTAAATTCATTATCTACTTTAGCTAATATACTTTCATTATCTACTAAAACTGGTCTAACAAATCCGCTCACTCTACCTCTGTTATATTTACTTTGACCAACTAGTTTTATCTTACAATTTAATTGCTTAGCATAATCTATATCTTTTTCATCTATATTAGTTATTCCTTCTAAATAAAGATCTTTCCAATAAATTCTGTTGTCATAAGCTAACGTAGATAATATTGATAATTTTCTTGCTGCGTCATATCCCAAAACATCAGAGTCTGGGTTAGCTTCAGCAAAACCTAATTCTTGTGCTTGTTTTAGAGCCTCATCGTATGACAAATTTGCATCATACATTTTTGATAGTATAAAATTAGTAGTTCCATTTAAAATTGAATTTATACTGTCTATCTTATTACCTTCTAGCGATTCAATTAACGGCTTTAATACAGGTATTCCACCCGCAACTGATGCTTCAAATTTAATACTTACATCATTTTCATTTGCTATCTTTATAAGTTCCTCTCCATGTTCTGCTATTAAGTCTTTATTCGCTGTCACTACATGTATTTTGTTATTAAGTGCTCTTTTTATATAGTCAAGTGAAGGGTTTAATCCTCCCATTAACTCTACTAATATGTCGATATTTTTATTAAATACATCTTCTATATTTTCAGTTATTTTATTTAAGTATTTTTCATTTTCATATTTTTCTTTATCTCTAACTAATATAGCACTTATCTCTATATTTCTTTTACTT
>NZ_DATIRC010000285.1:0-7572 GCF_035470145.1 Romboutsia sp. | reverse complement strand
AAAGAGGATGAATGTTTAATTCAACATAAGCACAAAGCAGGAACTATTGCACTTTACTCTGGTTTTATATTAGCAGTTGTATCAAGTTTTCTAATTAGATTATTTACAGTAGATTTAATGACTCTTTATAGAATGCAAATTTTAATATTAGCAGTTAGCTTTGCAATATCAATTAATTTATGGGGATTCTTAACTTACAAATTTGATACGAGGTATTAGATACTATGACAAAGTTTATTAGCAATTTAAAAAAATATCGTCTATTTAATGAATTAACTCAAGAAGAGTTAGCTATTAAAGTTAATGTCAGAAGAGAAACTATAGCTCGATTAGAAAATGCAAAATATAATCCTTCACTTGAATTGGCAGTCAGAATTTCAAGAGAATTAAATACCCCGATTGAAGAATTATTTATCTTTGAATTTTAGCTTTATGGAAATAAAAAAATTTACTAGGAGAGCATCTATTAAAGATGTTCTCTTTTAGTGTTCAAAAAAACATCTGTTTTAATGTACACTTCGATTCTATTGTTTAGAGTATCGAAAGTAACTTATATGTTTATGATACAATTAAGTTAAAAGGTGGTGATATTATGGATATCTTGAAAAAGGGAAGTAGTTTTTATTGTGGTGCTTTAGTTTGGTTTGTAAATGCAATAATATGTTTTACATCATCAGTGCCAATATTTAAACCTGAAAATAATATGTTTTGGGGATGCATATCTTTAGTAGCATCAATAGTATTTTTTATAAATGGATATAAGATAAATAAGCAATCTTAATCTTAATAATAACAAAAGCACTTAGTATAAAAACTAGGTGCTTTTGTTATGTTCAAAAAAACTACCAAAAACACCAAAACTACTGTTAAAATAACGAAATAAAGTGAAACTATAGAAAATCACATATAAACTTTAATTAATAAAGTTAAAATAATATAGACTTTACTATAGTCGAATTTAGTGAATTTAATATAATTAAGTTGACCCAACTAGGATTAATTGAAAATATATGAACTTCGCCGCAAAGTAGCTACATATACTGGAATTACTGCTACAGAGCCTATTTGCAGTGAAAATTCAACTAGTCGTTAAACGTAAATTTAGGGAATAGTTGGACTATATAAGGGGTATTATGATACTAAAAACACTTAAAAAGTGCCTTAAAATGGATTTATAGCTTGAAAAATGAAATATTGATAAAGTCACTTGCAATTTATTACAAAAGTATCAATGACTATGACAAATATAATAATAGTTGATACAATTGTAGTAATGATTAAATCAAGGGGGCATATTATGAACGGTGAACAATTCAAAGAATTAGATATAGAATCAAAAGTTAAATATATAAATGAACTACTAGAGCAAGGGGATTCAGTTGATAATATTAGAATGACTTTAGGCATAGGTAAGAATTATATAGCAAATACATTTAATAAATATGGATATAAATTGAATAGAAATATAAATCAATATGTTAATAGTAATGATGTAGCAACTAATACTACAAATGTAGCGATAGAATCTAATGACAAAACTATAAATAAACCTAAAAAGGTTATTAATACAAATGCTAAAGATAATAAATACAAAGCCTTAGAAGAGCAAATAAAAGCTTTACAAAAGCAAATAGATATAATTAATAGTAGATTAGATACAAGTGATATTGCTACAAATGTATCAATAGATACTACAAGTATATTACATAGTTCTATAGATGGTTATGATAGTAAAGATACAGTAAATAGAAACTATAGAATATATACAGATATACATAAAGAGTTTACAACATTCTGTAAAGAGCATAGACAATATAAAGTACAAGATATAGTATCAAGTGCTATCAAAGAGTATTTAGATAAATATAATAAATAACTACAATTGTAGCATTAATTGCTACTTTATATATAAAGGAAGGTCTTTTTTTTATAGAGCATACTATACGGGTAATAGACTACCAAAATTTTAAAAAAAACTTAAAAATGAAACTTTTTTGAGTAAAAAAAACTATGTTTTTTAAACACGCTTTTGCGTTTAAATTAGTAAGTTGTTGTTATTAAAAATAAAAAGATATTAATACATTGTGTAATAAGATAGCGATCCGTCGTTATCTTATTTTTTTATAAAATTTCATTAAATTATTTTACATCTTAAAAATCAATGTAAATAGTAGTTATGTAAGGTTAAATTATTTTAAATACAAGGTAACCCAACTAAGGAGATACAAGATAGATGCTAAAGAGTGAACATATAAAATTTAGAGTAACTAAAGTTGAAAGAATTACTATAGAAACTTATGCAAAAGCCAATGGAATTACAATATCAAAAGCATTAAGACAGTTAATAAATAAACTACAGGAGGATTTAAGAAATGAATCTAAATAAGAATAAAAATAAAAAGCAAAAACTTATTTATGATGGAAACCAAATTATAAAAAAAAGCATTTTATATGTTAGAGAGCTAGATTTTACGAATCTAAGTGAGGATAAAAGTAAAATGTATGGTATTGCTAGGAATATATATAAATACGTTGGAGTAAGTGATGAAACACTTGGAACTAGAACATCTAAATGGAGTAGAAAAAATATTAAAAAGAGTAATAAAATAGGTAAATTATTAAAGTCAATAATGGATATGAAAGGATTTACTTGTAATAAAGAGCTTAACAAATATTTAATGGAAAATACTACAATATTAAGGAAATATTATACAAGAGAACAAGCTGAATACAATGAAAGAACGTGTATAAGTATAAATTTATTTGAACAATCAAACTATGGAACGATATGTCTTAATACTTATGATTCAGAAGTAGCTGTAGTTAATGGAAAATTTATATTAAATTATTAAATAAAATTATTATTTCATTTTCAAGCTGCGAAATAAAAAATAGAAAAAACAGACTAGTAATACCAATGGTTTCAGCTTCACGAGAAACCATATAAGCCACTGTAAGAGTTTGTAAAATTAAACTAAGGTATTTGTACCTATAATTCTACACAAAGGCTGATATAAAGCTGTAATTTACTATAAGCATATGGAAAAATGTGCTATAATGTAAAAAGAGCCATAGATGTTGGTAGCATCTAGGCTCATATATTGCAAGGTTATTTCAGCAAGGAACTGAAACAACACCACTCAGACTATTTAAATTACATAAACTATTATATATTAATTATGTGCAAATTTCAAGAGTATATACTCGGTAAATACCAGTTTAAATAGGTGTGTTGACCTTGTTCTGAAATTACCTTATCAAATAACTAAAGATAAGGAGCAGAGAGGATGCAAAGTAACACATATAAAAGAGTATCAGCAATAGACACTGATACTGGCGAAGTGCTAGGGAATGCACTTATAAAGGATAATGGCTCAGAGCAACTGGTAATGAGAGTTGTAAAAGAGAACCAAGCAAAAGCAGTAAAGAAAAAGACTAAAAACAAAGGTGCAATAGTAGAGCATATACAAGAAAATGAAGGCTCATTTGTACATTTGATATACAAATATAGGAAACCGATTATGGACACCTTACAAGCTAAATGTAAAGGCAATAAGGCTGATATTCATATAATAAGGTATATACAATTAGCGACATATTCAACATTTGGTGGAAAGCTATTTGATGATAATAGAAATGAGATTAAGAGATCATCTTTAAGTAAGATATGGGATACTACCAGTAGAAATAGCGTTAATGAAACATATAAATTACTTATAGAATGTGGTTATATATACGAAACGGAGGAAGGTTACATTATGATTAGTGAAGATTTAATAGTAAAAGGTGCTATAGAGGACTTTAAAAAGCTTAAGAAGGATGATGCAGACCTAACATATACTAGATTATTCACTAAGAATATACAAACTATGTATGAGGGGACAGAGCCTAAAGCCAGAAAACAATTAGCAACCCTATTTAAAATATTGCCTTATATTAACTTTACTCATAATGTATTGTGTATGAATCCAACAGAGGTAGATCATAAGAAACTAGATATGTTAAGTTGGAGTGATGTTGCTAGAATATGTGGAGTAGACGAAAATAAGAATTTAACTAGGTTTAAAAATGAATTATACAAACTTAAAGTAAATGATAGATATGTTATAGGTCAGTTTACTAGCAGTGATAGCAAGAACAATTATAAAATATGTGTAAATCCTAAGGTGTACTATTCAGGCAATGACATAGAGGACTTAAAGGCTTTATATAGACTATTTGAGATGTAATAACTAAGGTTATAGATTAAATTCTATAGCCTTTTATAATGGGAAAATATATAAAAGACACCTCATTTTGATACACTTTTGATAAAAAGACACCTCATTTTGATACACCTGTAACGAAAGTATATGGTATATGGTTAAAATGAGTGAATACGAATTTGATATAAATTAGCCTTTAGATTTTATATATTAAATTAATAATATAAATCTTATAATTATAAATTTAACTTCTACAAAAAAATATGCTTGCGAGCTTGTCGAGCAAGCAAGTGCAATCTTTAGATTGTGCAACGAGCGATAGCGAGCTATTAATCTTATATTGTCTAATACATATCATCAGCAATTATACGTTATACCATAGAACTCACAAAGGAGGTACTGCATTATACTTTATGAAAGTAATTATGTTATGGAGCAGATACCCCTACACAACCCCGAATTACACTATATTCATAATATAGTTTTAATAGCTTTTAATGTAGAATATGCACTATTGGTTTATCTAGTGTTATGTATAAAAAATTATGTTGTTAGTTTACTAAAGTTTAATTAATCAATAACCCAACTAATAAGTAGGCACTTAGACCGTTGGATTTTAGCTTGGATGGTGTTTTTATCCAATGGAAAATACATAAGTGTCTAATGTGCAGGGTCAAACGAAGTGCGACTAGTGTGCGATACTATACAGTAACAATTGCTTATGTAGTATCTAACGTAAGTAAATAAAAAGTAGGTGCTTTTATAGGGGGGACGACAAAATACGTGTAAAAAATGGACACACGATTCTTGTAGGTATTGCAATTACTCAATTAATTAAGTAAAATCACTTGGATTTTAACGAGCTTTTATATTAATTCTTAATATTGGTAGCTTTTACCAATAAGCTTGTAATAATATTAAAATAAATTTATAATGGTAAATGATTGTAAAAATTAATAAATTTATTTTAATATTTTTGGAAGGGTTATATATGGGTAGAAAGAATAATAATAATAAACATAGAAATAAAAATACACAATCTAAGCAAAAAAGGAATAATAGTAATCATAATGGTAATAATGGTTTAGTATCAGAAGAGAGAAAAAAAAATACAGTATTTTGTATTATGAAAATAATAACTCAAATTGTAGGAATTATTGCAATTGGTATCTCAGATACACATGGTCAATTTTTATTTTTATCCTCTTTTGTTTTTATGGTACCAATAGTTTCAGATTATTTTACATTATTACTTACAACAAATAAGAATGAGAAACAATTTAAAATAACTGCAGTTGCTACGATATTAAATTCATTGTTAGCATTAGTTTTCTTATTAGGAGCTATGAATATTGTAGTATTAGATTTGAATAACAGTAAATTAATTTTAAAATATATAAATGGAAAGACTATGTTTTCAAGTACATATTATTTTAAAGAAGTTCCAATATATTTATTAATGTTTATAAGTAGTTCTTCATATATTATGGAATTTACTGGTATATTAGAAAGAAAAATAGTTGTACCTAAAAAAAATTATACAATAAAGGAGGGGGCTATATGAAACTAATTGATTTAGTATTAATGGGAATAGGTGTATATTCATTTACATTTGCACTGTGTATCTTGGTTAGAATTTCAAATGAACTTGATAGAGTTAATAAGCAAATAAATTACACAGGATGGATAAAAGTATTACTTAATACATTTTTAATTTTATATACATACCCATTGTATATAGCTTACAGAAAATATATAAAAAAACATTATAAAGGTATTTCTATATTAAAATTGTATTATAGTATAGCAGTATTAACTCCAGAATTATTAGATATAGCAATAAGTTCGCTAGTTAAAAATCAAAAAACAATAAAACAAAGGGTTAGAACAAATATAGTAATTAGTTTCAAGGTTAAAAGACCTGCTATAAATATATTTAGGATTTTAGAACCAATATTTAATACTTTTAATAAAAGTTGTTTCAAAAATTGCTATTAATATATAAATAATAAAAGCACCTTATTTAAGGTGCTTTTATTATTTATATATTAATAGCATTAACAAGTAGATCGAAATATAGACCTATAGAATTTGGAGGACGTGATTGTACAACTTTAATATAAATTGAAAAACTTGAAAATATTGAAAACACTATTAACGACAGATATAAAACAGTATACGACATAAATTCTATTATTAACTTGAAAAAAATAAAGTACCATAACTTATACAAAAAAATGAACTTATTATTTGATTTTATAAAAAATATCAGTATAAATTAAATAATTAAAATTTAGGGGGTATAAGATATGAGAGATATTTTAAATAAATTATGGAAGATTATAGTTGTGATAGGAGTAATTATAGATATTATATCTGGATTAATGACTATAGATAGTTACTTAGAAAATAAGTATGCAAAAAAAGAACAACATAGAGTAACAAATAACTATTATTATAATACAAATAATAATGTTGAAGTGTTGGAAATGCTACATTCTTAAATAGTAAATGTAAAAATTTACGAATAGTTAAAAACTTGAAAAACGTTGAAAAATACACAAATGATATTGAGTAAATGTAAAAATTTACGACCTATCTAAACTATATATATATCTCTCTACGGTTCTCTTTTGTTTGGGTCTAGGTATTCTTACGGTTATAATCAAGAAGGTGATTTTATACTTAATGAAGAATTGAAACACTATATTTAATATAGAAGGGGGATTAAATTAATGAACATTAGTAATAAAATTATGCAAGTTATTATAAAACTTGTAATGGGTATTTTAAATATCTTAATAATTATGCCTTTTACTTTATCATTGATACCTGCAATCATATCATTGTATTTACTTGATATTGCACTACTATTAATGCCTATTGCATTAATAGTGAATTTAATAATGCCACAATTACCTATAAGTTTTGGAACAGAAGTGTTATGGTTAAAAATCTTGTTATCATTAACAGCAGTAACTATAGGATGTTATTTCTCTAAAACTTTAATGAAATATAGCACTAAATACTTTAAGTGGCTATGGGTATATATGAAAAAAAGTATTACATTTACATTAGTAGATAAACATATGTTATTAAAAATTAATAACTATCAATAATGTTTTTTAATTTTGAGTAATAATATTAAACTTAGTGTGATATATATGTAATATAGAGATATAAATATATCACATTAACGGAGGGATTATATTGATAAAAGGTGCGAATAAATATACATTTTTATTAGGATTTTTAGGTTTCCAAGGTTTTAAAGAATTAAGTGGTGATCCATTAGGACTTATAGCATTTGGTTGGTTTGCATGGTTCTCTGCTTACTGGTGGTGTAAACTAGGTAAAGAGGATGAAT
>NZ_DATIRC010000284.1:0-13253 GCF_035470145.1 Romboutsia sp. | reverse complement strand
AATTTTGAATTTTAATTTTCTAAAAAATCTTTGAATCCTGTAGTCTTGTTTTTCAAGTATAGTAACAATTCCATCTTTATTCACTTCATATTCAATTTTATCGGAAATTTTAAATACTATATTTAAAACTTCGTCATTATTGTTTATCATGTTTTACCTTAGATAAGACAATAGGTAGTGTTGTAAGAACAACTAAAACAATTAGTAAAACCATTGCCATTGTATTTCCTGCTGCAAACCCACTTGGTGCAGTTCCTCTTATAACTCCTGATACTTGTAATATGATACCTATTAGACCGATGATAGAACCTCCTGCAACAAGACCAGAAGATAAACTTATACCATTTGCAACTTTAGCTTCTTTTTCATAGTCAGCTTTACAAGTCTTTTCAACAAGTACACGTATTAATGCTCCAATTAAGATTATAGAAGTTGTTGCAATTGGTAGGTAAAATCCTATAGCAACAGTCATAATTGGCAATCCTAAGAAATATAAAACAATTGCCATAAACACACCAGCAATAATCATAACCCAAGGCAATTCACCTGACATAATGCCTGAAGTCAGTGTTGACATTAAGTTTGCTTGTGGTAATGCAAATGGTGGATTATCACCAGTAATTCTAAGTTGATCTGCAAGTAATAATATTGTACCTGCAACAATGATTACACCTACTATACCTGCAAGTGCAAAGTAACGTTGCATTTCATTTTTACTACCACCCATAATGTAAGTTACTTTTTGAGACTGGCTATAACCACCAGCAACTGCTATAGCAACAACTATAAATGTACCAAATAGAAGTAATGATTTGTTATCTGCTTGACTAGTCCATCCCATTGAAACAAATATTAATGTTACGATAACTAATGATGCAATCGTCATACCAGATACTGGAAGATTTGATGTTCCGATAGTACCTGTTAGACGTCCAGCTACAATAACAAATAGCAATGATAATAAAAGAGAAATAATTGCTCCAACAATTGCCATTACAAAATTGCCTGAAATTAAAAATCCTGTTATAAATGCAATTATAATACCACCTAGTAATATTAACATCTGAATAGATGAAGTATCTTCAGAACTTCCAGAACTTGCTTTTGCGTTAACCGTTTCTCTAACAGAAGCTATAATAGTTGGGATAAGTTTAACTGCTCCAATAATACCACCACAAAGCATCATACCAGCACCTATGTATTTTACATAGCTACCAGAAATTGAATTTACATCCATTTGGTTAAGCGCCATTGAAGAATTATTCCACACTCTAGCTCCTTCTCCAGCCATATCAGTAAAGTAACCTATTAAAGGTGCAATAGCAAAGTTTGATAAAACAGAACCAGCAAACATCATTAAGGATACTTCAAGCCCTACAATAAATCCAATTCCTAAAAGAAGTGGATTAACTTCTATCTGGAATTTCCACTTATAAAACTTACTTCCATAGAAACTTATCACGTTATTCGCTACATTTAAGAATGAACCTGTTAATATGGTAATAAGACCACCAATTCCAAATCCAATTCCCATGTATTTCATAGAATCTCCAGCACCCTCTGATGCAACAAGCGTCTCAGAAATAGCCATTGACTCTGGATACATAAGTTTACCGTGTTCTTCAATAATTAAATAATTGTGAACAAGTGATGCAATTCCCATCCCAAATAACACTCCACCGATTCCAGTAACTATACCTTCTAAAAAGGTAACTTGACTACCAATTAAAATAATAGAAGGTAATACAAAGATCATACCACTGGCAATCGACTCACCACCACTTGACATACCTTGGATTAGATTTTTACCAAGAATACCTTTTTTATTAGCAAATGCTCCAACAAATGCTGAACCTATTATGGAACCTGGAATTCCTGCAGCAACTGTAAGACCTGCTTTCATACCAGAATAAGCTGTGGAAGCGGCAAAGACAGCAGCTAAAACAAGACCTATCATTAATACTGTAATATTTCCACCTGATTTAGAGTTATCTGTTATGTAAGGAACATAATCTTTTCCAGATACTCCTCCATATGCACCCTTAGGCAATTTTTTATTCATTAAGATTCACCCTCCTTTATTTTATTTAGACATATTAATAGCAATAGGTAAGACTTTGATATTATCTAATTATAGATTTTAAATCAATACAATCTTCTTATGTTACTAGAAATACTCAATTGCAGTAATATCTTTTATTTGTAAGAAGTACTAATACTGGTATTCTATACACATTTATTATGTGTTTGATTTTGCAGTTTATACAATAAATTTATCGTCTCAAAAAAATCCTATTATATATGAACTATGTATTTTGTCTTCAAGCATTATTTTTACCTCTCCTAAAATAAAAGATCTATTTTGATTTTTAATTCTACCTTTCTAATTATTACCATGTTCTTGTAATCTATTCTTAATCGATTCATGTTAATCTAGATTAAATATGCTTACTTATAAATTTTTTTGTAGCAGTAAAACCCATCTATTAAATTTTTAATAGATGGGTTTTTATTACTTTATCTGATGCTAATGGAATACCTTTTAGTGCTGCTCCAATAGCTGTTATGGGTAATGCAGTTACTGATTTGCATGAAGATATGGCAGCTGAGCAAAAAGCTTTAGCAACTTACTATCATCTTATAAATTTAACTGATGATGTTGATATAATAAACGTGTTGAGATTTTTAGGTGAAAGAGAAATAGTGCACTATCAAAGATTTGGAGAAGCTTTAATGGATGTTTATGATTTTCAAGAAAGCCAGAATATATTTTAGTATTTTATAATTTTTATTTATTGACTTTTAATATAAACTTATACAATTGTATAAGTTTATATTTTTATAATCAATAAAAAACTCTTACTAAACATTATATAGTAAGAGCTTTTTATTGATTATCTTCATTATTAACCACGACTATTCTCCTTTTGCAATATTTGTATGCTTATTTTATCATTTCAATATAAAAAATGAATATATTTTACGTGCTTATTCACTTACTCTATATTATAGTCTGGCGTATAATCATATTCTATTTCACTTTCATAATCAAGATATAGTAAATCTAAACTATTTTCCATATATATTTCCTCCTATATTATTATTATTTTATTCAAAAATGAAATTTTAATTTTATAACTTTCATACTTAATTTAATATATGCAAGTAATCCTTGAAAATTTCCATTTCTTATAGTTTTATTTTCATTTTAAAATTAATTATATATAAAAAACTCCCCCTATATTGTAGGCAGAGTATATTAAACGGTTGATAAAACTCTTACTTTTATATCTTCTTGTAAAGTACTAAATCCGGATATATCGTCTATATCTTTAATTAAAAATACTTGTAAATAATCATTTAATGCCTTTAAAGAAATGTACTCTTTTCTATCACTAAAGTAGTAATATAAATTTTTCATATATTTTAGATAACATTTATTAATTCTAACTTCTACATATATTGAATCAGTTTTCATCCTAGATGATTGAAATAATTCCTTTAATCTCATATATGCACACTGAGCATCTTTGCTAATATACATATTACTTAGCCTTTCATCTAAAGCTTCTTCAATACTTATTACAGCAGATCTGTTAATAAATAATTCTATATAATAGTCATTTCTACTATATTTAAATTGATAAAAATCAGTTATTACACTCATGACTACACTCCTTATAATTCATATCTGATTTTTGTTTCTATTATATATTATTTTCAAAATTCACTGTTATTTATACGTGAATTATTAATTTAAATTTTAGTTATTAATTCACCGACAAATAATAATAGGATATAAGAATATATTAAATATGTTCTCATATCCTACAGCCATATTATACTATTTTTTATAAAACTCTACGTGCATTTACAAATGCACCATTGTAATAGCTACTTAATTCTGATATTCCTACTTTTCCTTTACCAGATGATGCATGTATCATCTGATTATTCCCCATATATATTCCAACATGACTTACATATCCATTATTAGATCCAGCTGTATCAAAGAATATTAAATCACCTTTTTTAAGTTGACTTCTGCTTACATATTGACCAAACTTACTTTGATCTCTAGATACTCTAGGTATGCTAATTCCTGAAGAGTTCTTAAATACATATTGAGTAAATCCTGAACAATCGAAACTATTTGGTCCTTCTGCTCCCCATACATATGGTTTTCCTAATAATTTTTTTGCAAAATCTATAACTTCATCTGCTTTTTCACTAGATGGAAGATTGGAAGATATTTTATCTGATAAATATTGGCTTGACATATATCCTATGTTTCCGTTATAGCTTATCTTTGACCATCCATTTGACTGCGATATAAATTCTACCTCTGTTCCTTTATTTAATTTACCCATTGATGAATAACTTGTACTTGGGCCTTTTCTAAAGTTTACCGAGTTACCGTTTACTACCTTTGTTGATTTTATAGTATTATCAGTGTTATCTGATGGTTGATCTGGATTTTCGCTTTTATTCGATACGTATTGACTTGACATATATCCTATGCTTCCATTGTAACTTATCTTTGACCATCCATTTGACTCCGATATAAATCCTACCTCTGTTCCTTTATTTAATTTACCCATTGATGAATAACTTGTACTTGGGCCTTTTCTAAAGTTTACTGAGTTACCGTTTACTACCTTTGTTGATTTTATAGCATTATCTGAGTTTGAATTTTCTGTGTTATCATTAGATGATGTAGAAACATAATCTCCATATACATATCCAACCTTACCATTATACTTAACGTTTACCCATCTTCCGCTCTTACCTATATACTCAACTTGATATCCTTTGTTTAGCTTACCCATTGACTCATAGCTTGTACTTGGGCCTTTTCTAAAGTTTACTGAGTTTGCTGTCATTGTTCTATATTCTATATTTATTTGTTGTATATTATCTTCATCTGCATGTGCTATAGTTACTGACATAGGTAGTACTATAGATGTAGCTATTAAGCTCGCTGTTATTTTTCCTTTTTTCATATTCATAATATTTTATTACAGAACTCATCGTCTGTAATGCACTCATCTCCTCTCTCTTGCAATAAAAAATTTGTTGCTTCATTCCTGCATCCAACGTATAATTATCAAGCACATATATCATTGTTGCTTTAAAGGAATTAAACATTGTTATTTAACAATGCCCCCTAAAATATATATAAAGCCATCATAAATTACATTAAGCCTTATAAATTAAATTTGGTTTTATCTAAAAAATCGATTTAACTATAACTAAAAATAGCGTTTTTTATATTTTATAAATTCGTATTATATAACGTATTTTATTTAATCTGATAAAGTGTAGAATATTTATTATACAATTTATTCTTTAATAATATTATTACAAATTTGTAACTTTTTGTCTATAGAAATAGCTAATTGTATTTTTTTGACATTTAAATCAAAAAAATAAGAGGATCTACTAAATAAAGTAAATCCTCTCATTTTATTCTTTATTTTTAATATCCAGTAGATCCAAATCCACCTTCTCCTCTATCTGTATCATTTAATTCTATTACTTCTAATATATTTATATCATATATAGGTTTTACTACCATCTGAGCTATTTTCATATTTTTAGTTACTATAAATTCTTCTTTTCCATGATTTATTAAAATAACACCAATTTCGCCTCTATAACCTTCATCAATTGTACCTGGTGTATTTAAAACTGTTACAGAGTGCTTAAGTGCTAAACCACTTCTAGGTCTTATTTGTGCTTCTGTATTTTTAGGTAAGGCAATACTTATTCCTGTTTTTATAAGTCTTGATTGTGTAGAAGGAATAATCACTTCCTCTATAGAATATAAATCCATACCAGCATCACCTTTGTGAGCAAAATTAGGGATTATAGCGTCTTCATGCATTTTTTTTATCTTAAGTGTATACATTTAATCTCTCCTTTTGTAATTTCATATACATATTATATACTAAATAATTTTCATTAATCTATTTTATTATGAAAATTTATAAATTTAATTTAGCTAGACAATATTAATATTTTTAGGAGGAATAAAATGAATTTGCTACCTATACCTTGGATGAAACAAAAACTTGAAGTTATTTATGATACAAACTTATATGGTAACTTATATTTAATGTATAGTAATGTTAACTTTAAAAACTCTACTGATGCTACAACCACAACTTTACTTAACTTATTAGATGACTATAATATTAATGTAGATCAAAATAATTCTTTATATTTATATTTTCCTATAGAACTAAATTTCTTTATTAAAAATTTAATACTTTCATTTAAATCTTTATTTAAGGAAAATGTATATATTATATTAGGAGGATATCAAGAAAATTATACCAGTTGTAATGAATTAGATCCTGTATATAATTTATATGTTAAATTCCCAGAACTTAGGGGTGTAATAGATTTTTCATACTTAATAGATAACGCTAAGTGTTATGAAATTTTTACATCTTTATCAGATACACAAAGAATTTATATAAATCCAACTTCATCTTGTACTATATCTGGACCTACATTAAATTATCATATAAAAAATACTAATCCTAATAACACTAATCATATTTCATTTATAAATTTAATGGATGGTGTTATGGCAAATAACTATGTTGATTGCTACTTAAAAGGTTTAACTAATAATAATAATAATTTTAACTATAATTTCTAGACTGCCTTGCAGTCTTTTCTTTTTTTATGATAATATATTTAAAGTTGTGACTAAATATTTAAGTACCTTGAAGGGGGGTTTATTGTGAAACTTATATTAGCCGAAAAACCATCTGTTGCTAAGACTATAGCATCTTTCTTAGGTGCTAAGACTAGAGGTGATGGCTATTTTGAAGGAAACGGATATATAATCACTTATGCAGTTGGTCATTTAGTTGGTTTATATGATATGAAAGATTATGATAAGGACAGATATTCAGGTTCATGGAGAATGGATAATTTTCCTTTTATTCCTACTGATAAATTTAAGTTTAAAGTAGATAGTTCTAAGAAAAAACAATTTGATATAGTAAAGAGTCTTTTACATAGAGATGACATCGAATATATTATAAACGCTACCGATAATGATAGAGAAGGAGAATTAATTTCTTTCCTTATATTCTTATTATCTAAAAATAAAAACCCCATAAAAAGGATTTTAGTTAATGAATGGACTCCTGAAGATATTACAAGAGGTATTAATAATTTAAAAGATAATTGTGAAATGAGAAATTTACAAGCTGCCGGTTATACAAGACTTATAACTGACTGGCTTATCGGTATAAACTTTACTTCTGTTGCTACTTTAAAATATGGAAATGGTAAATTACTTAATATTGGTCGTGTAATTTTGCCTACTGTAAAATTGGTTTATGATAGAGATATGGAAATATTAAATTTTGTACCTAAAACTTACTATGAAATAGAAGGTAATTTTAAATGTAGTAATGGCCAATACAAAGGTAAGTATACAAAAGGAAAAGAAAGCAAATTTGATACTATCGAAGAAGTCAATGAGGTTATAAATAATATAACTTCTACTACTGGTAAAATACTAGATAAAAAAGTTAGCATGTCCAAAGAATATGCACCTAAGCTTTTCAGTTTGACTTCTTTACAAGGATATATAACTTCTAAGCACTCGAATTTCACTTCAGATAAGGTTTTAAGCGTGTGTCAATCCCTTTATGAAGGAAAAGGTAAGGGTGGGTGTATTACATACCCTAGAACAGATTCTATTTATTTAGAAGAAAGTTTAACTTTAAAGGTTTCTCAAACTTTAGATAAATTAAAAGTAGGACTACCTTATGAAAATCAAATTAAATTCTCAAAGACTAAAAGAGTTTTTGATTCTTCTAAAGTTGATAGCCATAGTGCCATTATACCAACTTATATAATTCCTAATAATCTTAGTTCAGATGAACTAATAGTGTATAATGCTATAAAAGATAGATTTTTAGCTAACTTCATGCCTCCTGCAGAGTATGAAAATACAGAAATAAAAACTGATGTTGATAAATATATTTTTTTAACTAAAGGTAAAGTGCTTAAATCTAAAGGTTATCTTGAAATTTATAATAAAGAAGAAAAAGATGATTTACTACCTATGGTTAATGATAATGATATTGTGGATGTTTTAGAAATAAAACCTTTAACTAAGCAAACCACACCCCCAAAACCATATACAGAAGATACTTTACTTAAGGCTATGAAAAATTGTGGTAAAAATGTTTCTGATGATGATACTGCTGTTTTATCAGGATACTCTATAGGTACCTCTGCAACTCGTGCTGATGTATTAAAAAAAATACTTCAAGTTGGATACGTTGGTAAAAAAGGTAAATCCTATTTTATATCAGATCTAGGAAAAAATTTGGT
The DNA here is from genome assembly GCF_035470145.1 of Romboutsia sp. Classification (GTDB taxonomy): domain Bacteria; phylum Bacillota; class Clostridia; order Peptostreptococcales; family Peptostreptococcaceae; genus Romboutsia_D. Next base: position 4,886 of record NZ_DATIRC010000284.1, on the reverse strand, counting down.
TGAGGTATTTCCTGTTAAAGATCTATTTGATGTTGATTATACAGGTAAGCTAGAAAAAAGCTTAAGCGATATTCAAAAGGGAACTTTCACTAGAAAAGAATATTTAACTAATATAATGAATTTTATTTATGAAAATGTTCAACTAATAAAAAGAGATTCACCTAAAAATATTAGTACAGAAAGTTATGTATATAATCCTAAAACTAAAAAATATACAAAAGAATCTGCTAAAACTTCAATAAAAGGTAATTCTACTAAAAATACTTCAAGCAAAAATAGCTCCAATTCTTCTATTCCTAAAAACGATAGTCTTGGAAAGTGCCCTATATGTCAAGAAGATGTAGTTGAAATAGAAAAAGGATATATTTGTAATAATTATAAAGAGTGTAAATTTGGAATTTGGAAAAATGATAAATTTTTAGAGTATTATAAGAAAAAACCTAATAAAACTATGGTTAAAAGTATATTAAAAAATGGCCAAGCTAAAGTTAAATCTCTAACTTCAAAACAAGGAAATAAATTTGATGCCATTCTTAAATATTACAAAAAAGAAAATGGTTACTTTGGTTGGGATATCGAAATAGAAAAAGAAACTAATAATTAGTTTCTTTTTCTATTTTTTATATGAAAATTTTATAATTTTTAGTAACAATAATCATTCTTTATACATATTAATATTGTAGTAATAAATCATTTCTTTTCATATATTTAATCCTACCTTAAATATATAGTTTATCTATAAAACATATAAACAAAGCCTCTATGGTTAATTTGAAAAGAACTACAATTCTATATAAATCAAAAGGTTGCTAATTAAATTAGCAACCTTTATTCTTTTTCATTTAAAGTTTCATCAATTTTGCACCTTGCCATTTTTATAAAATCTGATAAATTATAACTTTTTAATTTACATCCGCACTTAGGACAATATTCTAATTTTTTAGATACTAATGCCCTGCAATTCGTTTCTGGACATCTTACTTTTTCATTAACTTCAGATACTTTAAGTCCACATCTTGGACATATAGTTCCCGGCCTTGAAGATACATCTTTTCCGCATCTTGGACATTTTGTCATATTTATCCCACCCCCATTTTAATTAAAAAATCTCAATATATATTATGACACAACTTATATATATGTGATTATATTTATCTCTAAACTAAATGAATACAAAAATCCCCTTAATAACTATTCATATAGGTTTTGTTATACCTTATATAAATCATGTTAACTAAGGGGATTTTTATTATATATATTAAATTTTATGCTATTTTAGTTTCATGTAGCTTTATATTATATAGTTTCTTTTATAGATGCTTGTGCTGCTGCAAGTCTTGCTATTGGAACTCTAAATGGTGAACATGATACATAGTCAAGGCCCATCTTATAGCAGAATTCTACTGATGATGGTTCTCCACCATGCTCTCCACATATTCCTAATTTTATATCAGGCTTAACAGATTTTCCTAACTTTACACCCATTTCAACTAATTTACCTACACCTTTTTGGTCTAGAACTTCAAATGGATCTTTTTCTAATAATTCTCTATTTACATATTCTCCTAAGAATTTACCTGCATCATCTCTTGAATATCCAAAAGTCATTTGAGTTAAGTCATTAGTCCCAAAACTAAAGAAATCAGCTTCTTTAGCTATCTCATCTGCTGTTAAGCATGCACGAGGTATCTCTATCATAGTACCTATTGTGTAATCTACATTAACACCTTCTGTAGCTATTATATTGTCTACCGTTTCTTTTATCATTTCTCTTATAACTTTTAACTCTTTTACTTCCCCTACTAATGGTATCATTATTTCAGGGATAACTTTAATACCTTCTTTAGTCGCTTGTATAGCACCTTGTATTATAGCTTTAGCTTGCATTTCGTATATTTCTGGGAATGTTATTGCAAGTCTACATCCTCTATGTCCAAGCATAGGGTTAAATTCATCTAAATCTACTATTCTTCTTTTTATTTCACTTACTTCTAATCCCATAATATTTGCAAGATTTTCTACAGATTCATCATCATGAGGTAAGAATTCATGTAGTGGTGGATCTAATAGTCTTATATTTACACATTTGCCATCCATAACTTTAAATATATCTATAAAATCTTTTCTTTGCATTGGCAATAATTTTTCAAGTGCTACTAATCTTTGTTCTAATGTTTTAGATAGTATCATTTCTCTTACTGCTGGTATCCTATCTTCTTCAAAGAACATATGCTCAGTTCTACATAACCCAATTCCTTCTGCTCCAAATTTAATTGCCATAGCTGCATCTCTTGGATTATCAGCATTTGTTCTTACTACTATATTTCTGTACTTATCTACCCAATTCATTAACTTTTCAAAGTTTCCAGTTAATGCTACATCTGTTTTCTTAATTTCCCCTACATAAACACATCCACTAGATCCATCTAATGAAATGTATTCCCCTTCTTTTATAATAACATGTTCTGTTCTAACTTCTTTGTTATATTCATCAACCTTTATTTCTGAACATCCTGCTACACAACATTTACCCATACCACGAGCTACAACAGCAGCATGAGATGTCATACCCCCTCTAGCTGTAAGTATACCTTGGGCACAAACCATTCCTTCTATATCCTCTGGAGATGTTTCTAATCTAACTAATATAGCTTCTTCTCCTCTATTTTTAGCTTCTACAACATCTTGTGCATTAAAGTATACTTTACCACTTGATGCACCAGGTGAAGCTGGTAATCCTTTAGCTATAGCTGTTGCATTTTTTAAAGCTTTGCTTTCAAAACTTGGATGTAATAATTGATCTAATTGTTTAGGTTCAATTCTCATAATAGCTTCTTTTTTATCTATTATATCCGCTTCTACTAAGTCAACTGCTATATTTATAGCTGCCATAGCTGTTCTTTTTCCATTTCTAGTTTGTAATATATATAATCTTTCTCTTTCTATAGTAAATTCTATATCTTGCATATCCTTATAATGATTTTCAAGTATAGAAGTAATTTTCACAAATTCATCATATGCTTTTGGCATAACATCTTTAAGTGAAGATATATCTTGAGGAGTTCTTATTCCTGCAACTACATCTTCTCCTTGAGCATTCAGTAAAAATTCACCAAATAGTTTATTTTCTCCTGTAGATGGGTTTCTAGTAAATGCTACTCCTGTACCACTAGTTTCTCCCATGTTTCCAAATACCATAGATTGAATATTTACTGCAGTTCCTAACTTATGAGGTATATCATTTAATTTACGATATACAGCTGCACGAGGATTATTCCATGATTTAAATACTGCTTTTATTGCAAGCATTAATTGTTCTTTTGGTTCTTCTGGAAACTCACATCTTATTTCTTTTTTATATATTTCTTTATATTTTTTTACTATTTCTTTTAAATCATCTGTATTTAAATCTGTATCAAATTTATATCCTTTAGACTCTTTTGCATTGTCTAATACATTTTCAAATTTATATTTAGGTATTCCCATAGCTACGTCAGAAAACATTTGTATAAATCTTCTATAACTATCATACGCAAACCTCTCATTTTGAGTAGCATCTGCTAGAGCTATTACGCTTGTATCGTTAAGACCTAAATTAAGTATAGTATCCATCATTCCAGGCATAGAAAATACTGCTCCAGAACGAACTGATAGTAAAAGTGGATTTTTACTACATCCCAGTTTTTTATTTAAATTTTTTTCTAAACTTTGTAAATGTTCTTCTATTTCTTTTATTATTTCTTCTCTTATCGCCTCATTGTTATCATAATAATCATTACATGCGCTTGTAGTAATTGTAAATCCAGGAGGAACAGGTAATCCTATTTTTGTCATTTCTGCTAGATTTGCACCTTTACCTCCAAGCAAAGATTTCATATCTTTGTTACCTTCATTAAAACTATAAACATATTTAGCTTCCATTATTTAAAAACCCCCATTAATTTATTTGTAGCGAATGTTATTTATCGCCATCTTTATAGACTTTAAGTCCATTTTCTTTCATAATATCAAGAATTATACCTGCGGTTTCTTCTATTGCTTTACTAGACACATCTATTACTGGACATCCAATTCTTTTCATAATATTTTCTGAGTAATCTAATTCTTGAAGTATTCTTTCTAAATTAGCATAACTTGCATTGCTAGATAATCCTAATGCTTTAAGTCTTTCTTGTCTTATTTGATTAAGCTTTTCTGGAGTATTAGTAAGGCCTATAATTTTTTTAGGATTTATCTCAAATACCTCTTTAGGTATAGGTATTTCTGGCACTAGTGGTACATTAGCTACTTTAATATTTTTATTTGCTAAATACATACTTAAAGGAGTTTTAGAAGTTCTTGATATCCCTACTAAAACTATATCCGATTTTAATATACCTCTTGGATCTTTCCCATCATCATATTTTACAGCAAATTCTATCGCTTCAACTCTTTTAAAGTAGCTTTCATCTAGTTTTCTTATTATCCCAGGCTCTCTTTTAGGCTTTATATTTGTCTTATTTGCTATCTCTCTTAAAAGTGGAGTCATCAAGTCTATGTGGCTTAATCCTTGTTCTTCACAGAATTTATTAGTTGTATTTAATAGTATTTTGTCCACTAAAGTATATACTATTATTGCATTTTCATTTTTCCCACTATGTAGTATATCTAATAAAAACTTTTGATCTATAACATAAGGAAATCTTCTTATTTCATAATCATCATTTATATTAAATTGAGATATAGCTGCTTTTGTGACTTGTTGAGCTGTTTCACCTACTGAATCTGATATTACATATATAATTAAATTTTCCATATATTCCTCCTTAATTGTCAGCTAACTCTAAAAATAACTTTGTTATGTTAGTTTTAGATATCCTTCCTATAACCTTTACTTGATTTTTATC
>NZ_DATIRC010000283.1:0-1965 GCF_035470145.1 Romboutsia sp. | reverse complement strand
AAACGAAGCATCTTGAACCTGCTCATCTATTCTTAATTTATTTCCAATAATATTTTCAATTTAACTCTTGATACTACGAACTCTTTTCATTTCATCAAGATAATTGAAATTTTGAGTACATTCACATTCTTCTTCATCGTCAAAACTTAATAATAATGCCTTTAATTCTTTTTCCAACATATTCACTCCTTTAAGATAGTCTATACTATGTTACAATTGCGTATTATAGTTACATTCTAACCTTAGTAATAATTAGAGTAAATTGGATACTATCCTCTAGAAATACATTTAAAAACCTAGCATATATTTTTTATGAACTTTGTCACTTTTATATTTTCTGTATAGATTGATATTACTTTAATACATATATTACCCACAGTTTTTTAATCAACATAATGTCCTTGCAATTTAAAAAGAGAGTATCTACATTAATGATTAAAATCATTTGTAGTTACTCCCTTAAATAGTGATATCTTATATTAGCTACTCATTTCTTTTGATTTTTCTATGCAATCTTCCATAGCTTTTATAACTGCATTTCTTAAGCCTTTTTCTTCTAATGTTTTTACAGCTTCTATAGTCGTTCCACCTGGTGAACATACCATATCTTTAAGTTCTCCTGGATGTTTACCACTTTCAAGTACCATTTTAGCAGAACCCATTACAGCTTGTGATGCAAACTTATAAGCTTGAGGTCTTGGCATTCCAGCAGCAACCGCAGCATCTGCCATTGCTTCTATAAACATAAATACATATGCAGGAGCAGAACCACTAACTCCTATTACTGCATCTATTAAATATTCCCCTACAATTTCACTTTTACCAAATGAATCAAATATAGTTTTAACAATATTTAATTCTTCATCAGTGATATTTTGGTTTTTACAAAGTGCGCTCATTCCTTCATTTACAAGTGCAGGTGTATTTGGCATAGTTCTTATTATCTTTTTATCACTTCCTATGACGTTTTCTACTGAAGCTATTGTTTTCCCAGCTGCTATTGTTACTATTAACTTTTCATTATCTATAAGGTCTTTTACAGATTCTAATACGGTATCATATACATTAGGTTTTACTGCTACTATTACTATATCTGAGTTTTTTACTATTTCTCTAGAGTCTGTTGTAGTGTTTATTTTAAATTCATTGTTTATAGCATCTAATGTACTTTGGCTTAAGGCTGATGCATTTATATTATTTGATGATACTAGTTTTGATTTTACTATTCCACCTATCATAGCTTTTGCCATATTTCCACATCCGATAAATCCTATTGTTTTATTCATATTGTTCTCCTTACATATTATTTTAATTTTCTTTTAAAAATAATTTCATAATCATCGTAATTAAGAGTATTTCTCCATATAACGACTTCCAACGTATCTAATTTAAAAATACTATAGTAGTATAAATTTGTCTATATATGATTGTGAAATATTAACATATTTTTGTATTTCCTTCTTTATATAATTTATCTAAACCTTTAGTCTTGAATTTATTAACCCCTTTGTGTAAATCACTAGAACCTTTCGCTAAAGCATTAGTTGCTTCTGATAGTTTCTTTGAGATAAAATATTAAGTATGACAGACCTTGCTACACTCAGTGGGAATTATAGTGGAATTTACATAAAAAGTTAAAAATATTACTTAGTAAGTAACATAATTAATATTAACTTCATTATAAATAGCAAACTTATGAAAAAATCCTTTTATTCTAGGAGCACTTTGTGAATAATAGTAATAAATTAAGGAAAATCTAAGAAATATATTGCTACTGTTTAGGAGGTTTTACATATGAGTATAAAAGATATAACTTGGAAAGAAGTTTTAATAAATAAAGAATTTGATGAGTCTATAGCAAAATCATTTATAGGATTTATATCATGGGATGAAGGAAGAATATTTTCTAAATTAGGAGAAGAAATAAATGATGTATTAGCTGGATATGAAGGGAAAATAATAGCT
>NZ_DATIRC010000282.1:0-4409 GCF_035470145.1 Romboutsia sp. | reverse complement strand
GTATCATCGCAACTAGCACCAACTAATAACATTTGTGGTATTGCTTTGTCTTGACCTAGTTTTCTGTTTATTAAAGATACCATAGAAGGTATTAAAACAGCCGGACTAACTGCTGCTATTATAAATCCAAGTATAGCCCCTTGTATAAATGTAAAATCTAAAAATATCATACATAAAAATGCTACAGCAAATCCTTCTAGCGTTGCTGGTATTATACTTAATAAAACTGCTGGTTTACCTATTTGCTTTATTTGAGATAAACTTATTCCAAGTCCACCTATAAATAAAACTGCTACAAGTGCTATGTCCTTTATAAATGGAGCAATTTTTATAGTGCTTTGGGGTACTAAATTAAATATTGCTGGTCCTATTAACATCCCTAATATCATCATACCTATTAAAGATGGCAACTTTATTTTTTCTACTAATTTACCACTGTAGTTTGCTAAGACTCCTATTATTACTAAACTTATTAATACTATTATCATATCTCTCCTCCTATAATTTAAAGTTATAACAAAAAAATAGACTCCTACCCTTAAAAAGAGTAGGAGTCATTAGCTTTCGCGTTTAATGGTGAACTCCATCACCTATATATTTCATCTATATAATATCATATTTATCAGTTAATTGTAAATTTTTTTATTTCTCTCTAGATAAACCTCTATATTAGTGGTAATATGTTTGTAATAAGTTTCATTTAGGGGGTATTTTAATAATGAAAATGGATATAAAGGAATTATTTGAGGTTGGATGTAGTTTTGAAAGTTCTGTTGGCGAAGGTACAAAATCTGAAAGAGCTAGAATTCCTAAAAATGATTCTAGAATAAATTTAACAGATGATGTTATTAAACAAATATCAAGTATCGATAAAGAAATAAACTTTTTAGTTTCAGGTGAAATTTGGTGTCCTGATTTCCAAATTAATGTAACTATATTAAAAAAGTTTTGTGATATAAATCCTAAATTTAATATATCTGTTATAACTATGGCTCGTGGAAAGAAATTCTTAGCTCCTATTCTAGGAATTGAAGATTTTAAGGGTCCTACTATTGCGGTACTTGACGAAAATTTCAATATTATAGGTTCATTCGAAGAAAGACCTAGTGCCGTTAAAGCTTTTGATAATTTTGATGATATAAAACTTGATTATTTAAAAGGAAAATACATATTAGATAGTGTTAATGACTTCCTTGATATAATGAAAAAAATATAATTTACAATTTTTATAAAGGAGTGTCTCAAAATGATTAAAATCATTAAAGAGATACTCCCTTTTTTATATAAATTATGAGAATTTTAATAAATTTTATATAAAATTCAACCTCTAAATTTAAACAATACACCTTATTTGTAGCCATTTAATCGATATGAGTGAATCAAATTTTTTTAATATTTTTTGCCAAGCTTTAATATATTTTATTAATTAGATTTTTTAGGGGGGTGTTTTTAATTTTAATAAATTTAAATATTATATCTACTTTAGTACTTACTATAATGCTTTTTTTAATTGGAACTATTATCAAGAATAACGTTAATTTTTTTAATAAGTTTTGTATCCCAGCTCCAGTAATTGGAGGTCTTTTATTTTGTATTCTTAATTTATTTTTAAGACTTTTTAATATCTGTACTGTAACTATGAATACAAGCTTGATGACTTATTTTATTTGCTTTTTCTTTACTATAGTGGGTCTTGGTATAAGTATATCTATCGTAAAAAAAGGAGGTAAGCAGCTCATTCTATATTGGATACTCTGCGGAGTTTTATCATTTTGTCAAAATATATTAGCCATTGTACTTTCTAAAGTTACTAATATACATCCACTAATTGGTCTTATGTGCGGAACTATATCTATGGAAGGTGGTCATGGGTATGCAGCTGCTTTTGGATCTACTATAGAAAACATAGGTATTAGTAATGCTAGTAGTGTTGGTATTGCTGCTGCAACTTTTGGTTTAATGTTTGCTGGTTTATTAGGTGGACCAGTTTCTAAATTTTTAATTGAAAAATATAATTTAAACTCTTATAAATCAATACCTAAGCCATTTAAAAGTACTTATACTAAAAGTTTATCGATTACTTCTAATCCTTATCTAAAAATAGATGCCTTTTCATTTTTAGAACAAGTTTTAATCGTATTACTTTGTGTAAGCTGTGGAGAATTTATAGCAAACATTATTTCTAAAAGTACTAATATAATAATACCTACTATAACTGGTTGTATGTTAGTTTCAGTGATTTTTAGAAACCTAAATGACAAAATTAATTTTTTTGAATTAGACTTTAATTTACTACATTTATTAAGTGAAATTTCATTGGGAATATTTTTAACTATGGCGCTTATGAGTATTGATTTATTGAAGCTTTCAAGCTTATTTGGCCCTATAATTATAATTGTAATATCTCAAGCTATATTCATTGTTTTATTTGCTATATTTGTAGTGTTTAGAGCATTAGGTAAAAATTTAGATGCTGCTATTATGGTAAGTGGTCTCATTGGTCATGGTTTGGGTGCTACTCCAATTGCTTTAGCTAATATGAATTCTGTTAGTGAAATTTATGGTTCTTCTGAAAAGGCATTTTTAATAGTTCCTTTAGTTGCAGCCTTTTTGCTAGATGTATTTACAATGCCTTGTATTATATTTTTTATAAATATATTATCATAACTTAAATTACATATTGGAAATTGTTTAGTATTAATGATTAAAACTTTTTTAAATTTGACATACTATTAATATAATTAATTTTAGGAGGTAATTTATGCAAAGTAATTTGAACTGTTTAGACTATAATTGTGCTTTTAATAAATCTAGCCACTGTTATGCTTCACATATAAAAATAGAAGGCTTTGACGCCACTATAACGCCTGAGACTTATTGTGATACATTTAGAGATAAATCTTCTTTTCATCTTTCTAACTATAGAGGTGAAACATCTTTAACTAACACTCAAAATATCTCTTGTTCTGCTACCAATTGTAAATACAATATAAATGGTGGATGTAGTGCAAGCCATGTAGAGATCACCATTGAAAATGCTAGTTGTGAAACCTTTATTTCTAAATAATCATTACATAAAAAAAACAGAGGGGCTATCCCTCTGTTTTTATATCTATTCTATTTACATAATTTCAGATGCAAATTCTACTTTTTCTTCTGTACTTTCTTCTAATACTCCAAGTTTTTTAGCTACTAATTTTGTTGTACTTGCTTGTACTATAAGTGTTACTAGTATTGTCATAAATACTACTGAAGATATTATTTCATATCCTGGTAACTTCATAGATACTATTATACCAGATAATGCAGCTGGTATAACTCCAGTTTCTCTAACCCACATCATGAATAACCTATCTTTAAATGTCCATTTTGCTTCTTTATCAAATGCTGTAGATATTAAAACTACAAGTGGTCTTGCAACAAACATTAATACTAAAACTACTAAAAGTGCTGGTGCCCAATATTTTGAAAGAGCTACTAAATCTACTTGCGTTCCTAATACAACAAATATTGCCATACGACATAATGATCCAACACTTTCTCTAAAGCAATGTTCTGAATGGAAATCATGTTCTGGAACCCAAAGTCCAAATAACTTTTTATTTCCTGCTATAAGACCTGCTATAAATACTGCCATATATCCACTACCATGTAAAAGTACTGCTATTTCATAAGATAAAGCAACCTTTAATATAGACATTATTGGTGCATATGAGTGGAATACTCCCCACTTTTTATCTGATATTAACACTGAGAATATATATCCTAGAGCTATACCAGCACTTATTCCTACAACAGTTGATATAACAAGTTCTTCTACACTTTTAGCTGCTGAGAATTCTCCACTTGTTACAACTCCAAGTAATGTAGAAACAAGTATTGCTCCAACTGCATCATTGAAAGCTGATTCACTAACTACAGTTTGCTTTATTTTATCTTTTATAGTTACTTGTTTAAATACTGGTATAAGCGCTGCTGGGTCTGTAGATGCTATAACCGCTCCTATAAGTAGCGCTGTCATTATCGGTAGCCCAAATATTTTGCCTGCAAATAATCCTACTACAACTGTTGATACTATAACACCTACTGTTGCTAACATACCAACACTTAATTTTACTTTATTTAAAACTTTTAAATTTATTTCTCGTCCGCCTTCATATAATATAAATGCTGAACCAAATGTAAGTATTAAGTTATTCTCTATAGGGAAAGACTCTATACTAATTAAATTAAGCACTGCTGGTCCTATTATAATACCTGCTACTAGATATAAAATAACATCTGGCATTTTTATAATTTCACTTACTTTTCCTAGGACTATACCCGTTATGGCAATAGCTGCAAATATTAATAACAAGTTATTAGTTGCAATTGCTTCTACTGTACTTTCCATTGTCTCCACCTCTTCA
>NZ_DATIRC010000281.1:0-1970 GCF_035470145.1 Romboutsia sp. | reverse complement strand
CAACAAGTGGGAGAAATGGCATCACTTTTTAAGTGTAAAAAAGTTTTTTGTATTTATGATAAGGGAATTAAGGAAGCTGGTATTGTTGATGGAATTATTGAGAACATAAAGAATTCAAGTATCGAAGTAATTGAATTTGATGAAGTTGTTCCAGATCCACCAGCCTATTTAGTAGAAAAAGCTGCAAATATTGCAAAACAAGAAAATGTAGATGGTATAGTTGCTATTGGTGGAGGAAGTTCTATAGATGCAGCAAAGGGAGTTAATATTCTTTTAGGAAATGAAGGATCAATTCTTGATTATGCTGGAGTGAATCAAGTACCAAATCCAGGGAAACCTTTAATTGTTATACCTACAACATCTGGTACAGGAAGTGAAGTAACTGTTGCTAGTGTTATTACGGATACAGAAAATAGTAGAAAAGTTGTTTTTGTAGGTAATAATGTAGGAGCAAATTTAGCAATCATAGATCCAGCTTTAACGTTAGGATTACCAAAAAGTATTACAGCTGCGACAGGTATGGATGCTTTTTCACATGCAGTAGAAGCACTTACAACTACAATTGCTACACCAATGACGGATGCTATAGCAGAACAAGCGATTTCGATTATTTATAACAATCTTCCTAAAGCCGTTGAAAATGGTAAAGACATAGAGGCAAGATCTAATATGAGTTTAGGTAGTATGATGGCAGGAATAGCATTTAGTAATGGGTTTGTTCATTTAGGACATGCTCTTGCACATGCAATGGGTGCAAAATGGCATATACCACATGGTGTTGTCTGCGCAATTGCTTTACCTTATGCAATAGAATTTAATGCAGAGTATGTTCCTGAAAAAATCAAACGAATAGGTTTGGCAATGGGATTAGATATTCAAGAAAATCTATCTGTAGAAGATATGACAAAATTAGTTGTAGATGAGATTAGAGCGTTCAACAAAAAAGTTAATATACCTACATTAGAAGAAATTGGTGTAGAGAAAGAAGCTTTTGAAGCTATATGTGAACAAACCATGAATGAACTTACAATTAATTTTTCTCATAAGCCAGTTACAAAAGAAGCTGTAATGCAAATATTAGAAGCTGCTTGTGAAGAAGAAATATAAATAATAAACTAAACAAAAGCCATATGGTAATTCCGCTATAGCAGGAATTAAATAGAAAATAAATTACTAATATAAAAGGAGTATCTCTAAATTAAAGATACTCCTTTTAATATATTTTAGCCTTTCATCTTCATCTACATATTCTGAGATATCGCCTTTTACTAAAAAATCTGGAGAATAAGTTGAATACTTAATTAATATATACATACGACTATAAAAAAACTTATTTTTATGGATTAATGATTACTGGTTTAATTATAGGTATAACAAATCTAGGTACACTAACACAGATTCCTTCATTTTTAATAATGAATGGATATAGTGAAAATTTTGTAGCGTTAGTTATAACACTTTATAATGTCACATTAATTTTTGGAAAACTTGCATATGGATTTATCAATGATAAGATTGGTACATATAAAGGAAATATTTATGTGATTTCACTATGGATTGCTGCGATTGCGGTATTGCCATTTGCAGCAAATATGCGCTTGTAAACTCATTAGGACTTGCATTAGGTTCACCTATTTCAGGAATGATAGGAGATAAGACTGGAGCTATTTTAGTTATAAGATATATTTACGATTTAGTTAAAATTATTATTAAGTGCTTTTTCTGAAAAGTATTTTGATTACTTACATTGTAAATATAATAGTTGTTTGATAAAATATTATAAAAAATTAACGTATTTAAAGAACAATATATTTAATATCTTAATTTTTTATATATAAAGAAATTATATGATTTTTAATTTGTTGATAGAATTAATAAATAGGCTAACATAGCCTTAATTTAAAACCGCACTTACTGCTGATACGGAGAACCGTACCACAAGTAAGTGCTACACATTAAAAATAAGTGAT
>NZ_DATIRC010000280.1:0-7967 GCF_035470145.1 Romboutsia sp. | reverse complement strand
CAGACTTAAAATTAGTAGATATAAAGGCTGTATGTGATATAGCTCATGAAAAAGAAGATTGTTTAGTATTTGTTGATAATACTTTCTGTACTCCATTTATACAAAGACCAATAGAGTTTGGTGCTGATGTCGTAGTTCATTCTGCTACTAAATACTTAAATGGTCATGGAGATGTTATAGCAGGATTTGTTGTTGGTAAATTAGATTTTATAAATCAAGTAAGATTATTTGGAGTTAAAGATATGACAGGGGCTGTATTAAGTCCATTTGATGCATACTTAACATTAAGAGGAATGAAGACTTTACAAATAAGAATGGAAAGACACTCAGAAAATGCTATGGAAGTTGCAAAATTCTTAGAAGGACATGACAAAATAATAAAAGTTAACTACCCAGGATTAAAAAGCTTCCCTCAATATGAGTTAGCACAAAAGCAAATGAAAGCTCCAGGAGGAATGATAGCATTTGAGGTAGAAGGTGGATTAGAAGCAGGTAAGAAGTTATTAAATTCATTAAATTTATGTACTCTTGCAGTTAGCTTAGGAGATTGTGAAACATTAATACAACATCCTGCATCAATGACTCATTCACCATATACTCCAGAAGAAAGAGCTGAAGCTGGAATAAGTGAAGGACTAATAAGAATATCTGTTGGTTTAGAAGATGCTCAAGATATAATCGCAGACTTAAAACAAGGTCTTGATAGACTATAATAAGAAATAAGTAGTACATTTTAAAATTAAAAGAGAAGGTATTTAGAGATATCTTCTCTTTAGTTATACCTTAAATAAGTATTAAAAAGGGAGATTAAAAATCATGCAAAATGCAAGTAAGATAACAGAAGAAAGAATTAATAAGGGGAGTTTATTAGCATTAGCCCCTATAGGAGTATTTTTGGTATTATTTATGGGAAGTGGTATTATAACAGGTGATTTCTATAAAATGCCTGCATTAATAGCATTTATGGTTGCAGCAGGAGTAGCTTTAATGATTAATCCTAAAGAGTCTTTACAAAATAAGATAGATATCTTTTGTAAGAGTGCTGGGGACCCAAATATATTAATAATGGTTATAATATTTTTATTAGCAGGAGCTTTTGGAAGTGTAGCAAAAGCTATGGGTGCAGTAGATTCTACAGTAAATTTAAGTCTATCTATTTTACCTGCAAATTTATTAGTAACAGGTTTATTCTTAGTGGTATGCTTTATATCTATATCTATGGGAACATCTGTAGGTACAGTTTCAGCATTAACACCAATAGGAATAGGTATTTCTCAAAAAACTGGTATCCCATTAGAATTATTAGTAGCAATAATTGTTGGAGGAGCTATGGTTGGAGATAACTTATCTATGATATCGGATACAACTATAGCAGCGGCAAATACACAAGGTTGTGAATTAAAAGATAAGGTAAAAATGAATTTCTTTGTAGTATTACCAGCAGCAATAATAAGTATTATAATAGTAGCTATAATGACATCTGGATATCAAAGTGCATCAACTGAAACTTATTCATATGAAATAATAAAAGTTATTCCATATTTAGCTGTTTTAGTAGGTGCTTTAGCTGGAGCAAACGTTTTTGTATTGCTTGCAGGTGGAGTTTTATTTGCAGGAGCTGTAGGGCTTTTCACAAATTCTATAGATTTATGGGGCTTTATAGGCGCAGTATCAGAAGGTATGGCTGGAATGCAGGAATTATGTATTTTAGTTATGATAGTTGGAGGAGTAATTGGATTAATAAAGCATAATGGTGGTATAGATTTTGTACTAAATTATATAACAAGTAAAATAAAAAGTGCGACAGGTGCGAAAATTGGAATTGCTCTACTTTCTAGTATAATAGATTTATGTACAGCTAATAATACAATCACTATAATAACAGCAGGTCCACTAGCAAAAGAAATTGGAGAAGAATATGATCTTGATCCAAGAAAGATAGCAAGTATATTAGATATATTTGCATCATGTTGGCAAGGAATGATACCATATGGAGCTCAAATATTAACTGCTGTTGGTATAGCTGGAGTTTCTTCTGTAGCAGTAATAAAATATTTACATTATCCTATATTCCTACTTATATTTGGAATCATATCAATAACTGTTGATTTTTCAGCATTAAAAAAGAAAAAGACACATTAATTTGATTTAAAACTAAAACAAAAAAGATTAATATATGTAACTTCATAATTTGAATTTTTTTTACATACTAGAGAGTATCAGAAAGAGATTCTAAATGAATCAAATAGAATAAGGTAGATTTGGCAAATAGAAGCTAAGTCTACCTTGTTTTTGTGTATAAGTAATTTTCCTAAAATGAACCCCCCTTAACAATACAAAGTTGTATTGTTAAGGGGGGGGTATAGAATATATCACATAAAACACTTTAGACATGCATCTTTTTTATGTCCTAAAGAATTTAAAAAACCGTCTATGCTTATATAGCCTAAGCTATCTACTCCAATAAAAGTGCGTATTTCTTCTAATGTCATATTAGAACCTATAAGTTCTTTTTTATTGGAAGTATCAATGCCTAAACAGCAGGGGGATTTTACTATAGGTGAAGCCAATCTATAATGAATTTCCTTTGCGCCTGCTTTTTTAAGAAGAGAGATGATTTTTTTGCAGGTTGTACCTCTTACCATAGAATCATCTACAACTACAATTTTCTTACCTTGAATGTTTTCTTTAATAATATTTAGCTTCAAAGACACTGCTTCTTCTCTTTTAGCTTGACAGGGTTTTATGAAGCTTCGTCCTACAAAATTATTTTTTACAAAGCCTAGGGTATAAGGTATTGAGGCTGCTTTAGAATATCCTAAAGCAGCAGTAGTTCCAGAATCAGGCACACCTATTACAATATCAGCATCTGCTGGACATTCTTTAAATAAGGTCTCACCACATTTGAATCTAGAGTTATAAACACTAACTCCATCAATTTTACTATCTACTCTGGCAAAATATATATATTCAAAAGCACAGGTATTACATATAGTATTTTTCATTAAACTTACTGTTTCTATACCGTTACTGTCAATTTTAATTATTTCTCCAGGTAAAACATCTCTTATAAATTCTCCACCAAGCATATCTAAAACACAACTTTCTGAACATACTATATAACCATTACTGAACTTTCCTATACATAAAGGTCTTATGCCATTACAGTCTCGCATAGCAAATAACTTGTCCTTTTCAAGTATAACAGCAGCATATCCACCTTTGATATGCTTTGATATAATCTCTAAGGTTTTTTCTATAGAAGAATCATAATATTTTTCAATGAGCTTTAAAATAACCTCAGAATCAGTAGAGGTATTAAATTTTAATCTATGATATTCTAGGTCATTTTTTAGCTCAATTGCATTTGTAAGATTACCATTATGTGCTATAGATATTTGACCAAAGGAACATTCGTCTAAAATGGGCTGAGCATTTACAACAGTACTTTCACCAAAGGTAGAATATCGTACATGACCTATAGCAGAAAAACCATTTATATCATTAAGATTGTTTTTAGTAAATACCTCGTTTACTAAACCCATATCTTTATGACAAATGAGCTGATATCCATTTGAATATGTTAATCCACAGCTTTCCTGTCCCCGATGTTGAAGTGAATTAAGCGCAAAATAAAGCATAGAAGATAAGTTGATTTTTTCATTAGAAAATATCCCTACTATTCCACATTCCTCTTTATATTTATCAACATCATTAATTTGCATTTTATCACTTCCGCTTCTGTTTAATATCTAACCTGATTCTTTTTAGCTATCAGCTCTTAAAAGGTTGATATCTTTTCCTTCCATTATTTTATTCATATTTCTCATAGAACACATTTTTCCGCACATAGTACAGCTATCTTCATGCTCAGGAGAAGATTCTTTTCTATATCTTCTAGCTTTTTCTGGGTCAATAGCAAGTTCAAACATTCTTTCCCAATCAAGTTCTTGTCTTGCTTTACTCATTTGATTATCCCAATCCCTAGAATTAGGAATGTTTTTAGCTATATCACCAGCATGAGCAGCTATCTTTGCAGCAATGATACCTTCTTTAACATCTTCTAGATTAGGTAATCTTAGATGTTCTGCTGGAGTTACGTAGCATAGGAAATCAGCTCCACAGCTTGCAGCTAATGCTCCACCAATGGCACTTGTGATGTGATCATAACCTGGCGCTACATCTGTAACTATAGGTCCTAATACATAAAAAGGTGCACCATGACAAAGTTTCTTTTCAAGTAGCATATTTGCTTTTACTTCATTTAATGCCATATGTCCTGGTCCTTCTATTATAACTTGTACATTTCTTTCCCAAGCTCTTAATGTTAATTCTCCTAGTACCATTAATTCTTTGATTTGACAGGCATCAGAAGAATCATTGATAGAACCAGGTCTACAAGCATCTCCAAGGCTTAAAGTTAAATCATATTTTTCACATATATCTAATAACTCATCATAATATTCATAGAAAGGGTTTTCTTGGTTATTAAGTTCCATCCATGCATAAGTAAGAGAACCACCTCTTGAAACAATATTTGTAAGTCTTTTATTTCTTTTAAATACATTAGCAGTTTCTTTATTTATACCTGCGTGAATAGTTACAAAATCTACACCATCCTGTGCATGTTTTTCTACAACATCTAAAAATTCCTTTGCAGTAATGTCTTTTAATTCTTTATCATAAAAACCAAAAGCATCATAAACTGGAACTGTACCTATCATAGCTGGAGATGATTCAATAAGTCTTTTTCTGAATTCTTCAGTTTTTCCAAAAGAGCTTAAATCCATTATAGCCTCAGCCTTCATGTCTAAAGCTAGTTGTACCTTTTTCATTTCTTCATCAATATCACAGCAATCCTTTGATATACCTAAATTCACATTTATTTTTGTTCTTAGTCCTTGACCTACGCCTTCTGGATCTAATGACTTATGATTTTTATTAGCAGGGATAGCAATCTGACCTTTTGCAATAAGCTCTCTTAAAACTTCAACGTTCATATTTTCTTTTTTAGCCACTAATTCCATCTCTTTTGTAACAATACCTTTTTTTGCAGCATCCATTTGAGTTGTATACATCATTTTAAATTCCCCTTTATTATTTATTTAGTTTTTCTTTAATACCTAGTATCTTATATTAAATTTTATCTATAGGTATTATGTTATTGATACTCCTTTTTAGTCTCCTTCTACAAAGCCTACTACTTCAAGTTGTCTGTTTCATAAAGCTTATGATTTTCACAATTTCCATCTATAACTGTTTTTTATAGAAAAATAGTTATTTTTAAAGATGTGTAATTATTAAATTTTAAATATAGACTAAAAAAGAAGCTTTACCATAAGGCAAAGCTTCCTACAAACATGTATTATAAAAATTAATTATAATAATCATCGCAAATAACTTTCCTACGGTAGTTCTAGCTACGTCAGGTTCAGAGGGTTAGGTTAGTATAGACCTTCTCAGCCAAATTGGCACCCCTAGTTAATTATATTTATTTTTTATGTGAATAATATACAAAATATTACTTTAACTTCATTATAGTATTGAAGTGGTATTCTGTAAAGTATTTATTTTTTTTAACCATTTAATATATTAAAAATTAAATTTGCGTTATCAGTATTTTTATTAGATATAAAAAATTGCTTGTTTTTAATTTTTTCTACATCCTTATGCTAACCAAACTTTGTGAAATTTTACTAGTTATAGTTTTTTAGTGTGAAAAGTTATGTATAATAAAATTAAGAAAAAGTTGGAGGTGGTATTTTGGCCTTTAAAAAAATACTTATAGTTGAAGATGAAGAAAGAATGAGAAGACTTATAGGGGATTATCTAAAAAGGGAAGGCTTTAAAATAATAGAAGCAGAGGATGGAAAAAGAGCTTTAGAATTTTTTAAAAGTGAAAATATAGATTTAATTATTTTAGATATAATGTTACCAGAATATGATGGATGGACAGTTTGTAGAGA
The DNA here is from genome assembly GCF_035470145.1 of Romboutsia sp. Taxonomy (GTDB): domain Bacteria; phylum Bacillota; class Clostridia; order Peptostreptococcales; family Peptostreptococcaceae; genus Romboutsia_D. The sequence goes on along the minus strand of NZ_DATIRC010000280.1, from coordinate 2,001 downwards.
AATAAGAAAATCATCTAAGGTTCCTATTATTATGCTCACTGCAAGAAGTGAAGAAAGTGATGAATTATTTGGATTTGAATTGGGGGCAGATGAATATGTAACAAAGCCATTTAGTCCAAAAATATTAGTTGCAAGGGTCAATGCTCTATTAAGAAGAACTAATATAGCAACAGAAGATGTAGTATCGACTGGAGGTATAGTTATAGATAAAATAAGCCATAGAATATTAATTGAAGGCAATGAAGTAGAGATGTCACCTAAGGAATATGAATTATTAGACTTTATGGTTAAAAATTCAGGACAAGCATTAACTAGAGAGCAAATATTAGATGAAGTATGGGGATATGACTATTATGGAGATTATAGAACAGTAGATACTCATATAAAGAGGTTAAGAATAAAGCTTGATAAAAAAAGTAATCTTATCCAAACGGTAAGGGGGATTGGATATAGATTTGAGGTGAAGAAATGAAAAAATCCTTAAGGGTTAAATTATTTGCAATAATAACTATATTTGCACTTATAATTGTAGGTATATCATGGTTAATAAATATAAAGTATTTAGAGCGTTTTTACATAAAAAGTAAAGAAGAAAGTCTTGTCAAATATGGTCAAGAAATAAAAGAGATTTTTGATAATGATAGTGACGATATAGATACTGAACTAAAATTAGAAAAGATTGAGAAAAGCTTAAACGGGGATATAATGATATTTTCACCACAAGGAAATTTAAAATATAACTCTTCAACAAGAAAGCAAATGAATAGAATATTAGGAGAGGGTATGGAAAAATTTCCATTTACTAAAGAAGACCATAATGATTTAGTAAATGGGAAAACAATAATAAAAAAATATGTACATCCAAATCTAGGAATTGAATTTTTAACTCTTGGACTTGTTTTGCCTAATAAAGATTTTTTAATGATAGATATTTCTATTGCAGATATTAATGAAAGTGTAAATATTGCAAATGACTTTTATGTTTATATTGTAATTGCTTCATTATTAATTGGTACATTAGTAGCATTTTTGATTTCAAAATGGTTTACTAAGCCAATAATAAAATTAAATAATGTTGCAAAGAGTATGTCTGATCTTAATTTTGATAAGAAGTATGAAGTAAAAACAAATGATGAAATTGGAGAGCTTGGAAAGTCTATAAATTATCTTTCAGAAAAGTTAAGTATAACTATATCTGATTTAAATGAGGCAAATGAAAAGCTTAAAGAAGATATTGAAAGAGAAAGAAAAATAGATACAATGAGAAAGGAATTTATATCTAATGTATCTCATGAATTGAAAACTCCAATTGCATTAGTTCAAGGTTATACAGAGGGGCTTAAGGATAATATAGCTAGTGATATTGAGGATAGAAATTTTTACTGCGATGTAATAATTGAGGAAGCAGAGAAGATGAATAAACTAGTAAAGGATTTACTAAATCTTTCTCAAATTGAATCTGGTTATATAAGTTTAGATATAGAAGAATTTGATTTAATAGATACAGTAGAAACAGTAGTCAATAAATATAGGCCTATATTAAGTGAAAAGAAAATTTCTTTATGTATAAACAAAGAAGTTAATAATGCAATGGTTAATGGAGATAGACCTAAAATAGAACAGGTTTTAGTAAACTTTATTAATAATGCGATTAATCATGTTGATAGTAAAAAACTTTTGAGTATAAATATTTCATCACATAAGGATAGGGATAGGGTTAAAGTAGGGATATTTAATACAGGCAATAACATTGAAAAAGATGAAATAGAAAAGATATGGCAAAGCTTTTATAAAATTGATAAAGCTAGAAGTAGGAAATATGGTGGAACTGGACTTGGGCTGTCTATAGTTAAGGGAATACTAGATTTACACAATAGTAATTATGGCGTTATTAATAAAGGTAATGGTGTAGAGTTTTGGTTTGATATGAAATATATATAAATGTCACATGGTTGTCACATAATTGTCACAAACCTCCTTTATTATTAGATTAAGAAAACA
>NZ_DATIRC010000279.1:0-7140 GCF_035470145.1 Romboutsia sp. | reverse complement strand
CATCAAATAAAGTTAATTTTCCATCTCTTGAATATCCTGCTTGCTCAAGAGCATCTTGGATATCATACTCATTCGCTCCATCGAATACTGATGTAGCAACATGCCATCCTAATTTCTTAGCTGCAAGTCCTAAGTGCATTTCAAGAACCTGACCGATGTTCATACGAGATGGTATACCTTGTGGATTAAGAACTATATCCATAGGCGTTCCGTCTTCCATAAATGGCATATCTTCTTCAGGTAATATTCTAGAGATAACCCCTTTATTACCATGACGCCCTGCCATTTTATCTCCAACTTTTATTTTTCTCTTTTGAGCTATATAACATCTAACTAGTTCATTAACTCCTGGAGATAAATCATCACCATTTTCTCTAGTGAATACTTTTACATCAACTATTATACCTTCTTCTCCATGAGGAACCTTAAGCGAAGTATCTCTAACTTCTCTAGCTTTTTCTCCGAATATTGCACGAAGTAATCTTTCTTCAGCAGTAAGTTCAGTTTCTCCTTTTGGAGTTACTTTTCCAACTAGTATATCTCCTGAATCTACTTCAGCACCTATTCTTATTATACCTCTGTCATCTAAGTTCTTTATAGCACTTTCTCCAACGTTTGGTATATCTCTAGTTATTTCTTCAGGTCCTAATTTAGTATCTCTAGCTTCACATTCATACTCTTCTATATGAATTGTTGATAACCTATCTTCTTTAACTAATCTTTCATTTATTAAGATGGCATCCTCATAGTTGTAACCTTCCCAAGTCATGAATGCTATGAAACAGTTTCTTCCTAATGCTACTTCTCCAAGATCCGTAGAAGGTCCATCTGCTATAACATCACCTTGTTCTATTTGATCACCCTTATTTATAATAGGAGTTTGATTTATACAAGTACCTTGGTTTGAACGTTTAAACTTAAGTAAGTTGTATCTATCTTTATTTCCATCTTCTCTTTTTATTATTATCTCATCAGCTGTTACTCTTTCAGCTATACCTGAATTCTTAGCAACTACAACTGCTCCTGAGTCTTTAGCAGCTCTGTATTCCACTCCCGTACCTATTACCGGAGCTTCTCTTCTAACTAAAGGCACTGCTTGACGTTGCATGTTTGATCCCATCAGCGCACGGTTGGCATCATCATTTTCTAAGAATGGTATCATAGCTGTTGCTATAGAAACAACTTGTTTTGGAGATATATCCATATAGTCAACTTTGTTAGTTGCAACTAATTCAACAGCACCGTTTTTAGTTCTACATACAACTCTACTATTTACAAACGTTCCATCTTCTTCTAATGGCTCATTTGCTTGGGCTCTTATGAATAAATCTTCTTCATCTGCTGTTAAATACTGTATTTCATTAGTAACTCTACCAGCTTCTTTGTCAACTTTTCTATATGGAGATTCTATGAAACCAAACTCATTTATCTTAGCATAAGTACCTAATGAGTTTATAAGACCGATGTTTGGTCCTTCTGGAGTTTCTATAGGACACATTCTACCGTAGTGCGAATGATGAACGTCACGCACTTCGAATCCAGCTCTTTCTCTTGAAAGTCCACCTGGTCCTAATGCTGATAATCTTCTCTTATGAGTTAATTCAGATAGCGGATTCGTTTGATCCATGAACTGAGATAACTGAGAACTTCCAAAGAATTCTTTTATCGCTGCAGAAACAGGTCTTATGTTAACTAATGCCTGTGGCGTTATAGCTTCCATATCCTGAACTGTCATTCTCTCTTTTATAACTCTTTCCATTCTTGAAAGACCTATTCTCACTTGGTTTTGTAATAATTCCCCAACTGATCTTATTCTTCTGTTCCCTAAATGGTCTATATCATCTATATTTCCTATTTTATGGAATATATTAAATTCATAGTTTATAGATGCTATTATGTCATCTAATAATATATGCTTTGGTATAAGCTCTTTTATTCTAGACTTTATAGCTTCTTTTATTTCCTCTTCATCACTATACTCTTCTATTATTTCTTTTAACGTTGGATAGTGAACTTTTTCTTTTATATTTAATCCATCTATATCAAAGCTAATATGAGATTTAATGTCTACAAAATTATTTCCTATAACTTTAACAGTTTTTTCATCATCAACTAATAAAGTAACTACGTTTATACCTGAATTTTGTATATCCCTAGCTATTTCATAGCTTATTTTTTCACCAGCTTTAACGAATACTTCACCAGTTTCTTGGTTAACTATATCTTCAGCCGATACTTTATTCATTATTCTGTAACATAAAGCAAGTTTTTTATTAAACTTATATCTACCTACTTTAGCTAGATCATATCTCTTAGGATCAAAGAATAAAGCATTTAATAATGATGATGCACTTTCTACTGTCGGAGGTTCACCTGGTCTTAATTTCTTATATATTTCAATCAGACCTTCTTCAACTGTAGTAGTATTATCTTTTTCTAAAGTTGCAGCTAATCTCTCATCTTCACCTAAAAGGTCAATTATCTCTGCATCCGTTCCTATTCCTAAAGCTCTTAATAAGACTGTAACTGGTTGTTTTCTAGTTCTGTCAACTCTTACAGATATAATATCATTAGAATCTGTTTCATATTCTAACCATGCACCTCTGTTAGGAATAACAGTTGATGATATCAACCTCTTTCCTGTTTTATCTCTTTCTTGGGCATAATAAACCCCTGGAGATCTAACTAATTGACTTACTATTACTCTCTCAGCACCATTAATTATAAAAGTTCCCTTTTCTGTCATTAACGGGAAGTCTCCCATAAAAACTTCTTGCTCTTTAATTTCCCCAGTTTCTTTATTTATAAGTCTTACTTTAACTTTTAGAGGTGCACAATATGTAGCATCTCTATCTTTACATTCTTCTATGTCATATTTAGGTTTATCATCTAAAGAGTAATCAACAAATTCTAATATAAGATTACCTGTATAATCTTCTATTGGCGAAATGTCTTCAAATACTTCCTTTAAACCTTCTTCGATAAACCACTTATAAGAATCTACTTGTAGTTCTATAAGATTTGGTACATCAGCTATTTCTTTTATCTTAGAAAAGCTCATTCTAGTTCTTTTACCTATCGTGACAGGATGTGGCATTCACTTTTCACCTCTCAATAATTAAAAATAAAACCATAGTTTATTCTAACGCATCTAATAATTTTATCATAATGTCAAGTATTTTTCAATATGTAACTTATATCTAATCTTTTTATTTAATTTACGCTACAAATATGCATTATCTATTATGCACAAAATACCAATTTAAAATTCTATTTTTTTTACATATTTTCTTGTTACATAAAAAAAGAAGTCAAAAGACTCCACCTATTTAAGTTAATATACCTTTAAACATGTAATTTAACATTTTTATACACCATGAAAATATATAACTTAACTTTCTAAAAATCATTAAGAATAAAAAAGATGTCCCAAAGGACATCTTTTAAAGAAAACTACTTAACTTCTATTGAAGCACCAGCAGCTTCTAACTTTTCTTTCATTTGTTCAGCTTCTTCTTTAGAAACGCCTTCTTTTATTGTCTTAGGAGCATTATCAACTACTTCTTTAGCTTCTTTTAATCCTAATCCAGTTATTTCTCTAACAGCTTTTATAACTCCAACTTTTGAAGCTCCAGCACTAGTTAATACTACGTCGAACTCAGTCTTTTCTTCAGCAGCTCCACCAGCAACTGCACCAGCCATCATAACTGGAGCTGAAGCAGATACACCGAATTTTTCTTCAGCAGCTTTAACTAATTCATTTAATTCTAAAACTTTCATGTTTTCTATAGCTTCTAATATTTGTTCTATTGTCATTTTTAGCACCTCCGAATTTTTTTCATTAAATTTAATAAGTTATTATATAATTATATCTAACTTTTCTAATTTGACAATTAAGCTTCTTGTCCTTCTTCTTTCTTTATTAACGCATCTATTAAGTATGCGAAGTTTGACACTGGAGCTTTTAAGCTTCCAAGTAATTTAGCAAGAAGAACTTCTCTTGATGGTATGTTAGCGAACTCAACTATTTGAGATTCGTTGTAGAATTCTCCTTCTACTACACCCATCTTTAATTGCATCTTTGGATGAGAATCCATAAATTCTTTTAATATTCTAGCTGGAGCAACAGGATCTTCGTATCCGAAAGCTATCGCATTAGTTCCAACTAATAACTCGTCATTGAATTGTTCTATACCAACCTCTTTAGCAGCTCTTCTTACTAAAGTGTTCTTGTATACCTTGTATTCAACACCAGCTTCTCTCATTTTCTTTCTTAGTTCAGTTACTTCTTCAACTGTTAACCCTTTGTAGTCAACTACAACAGCAGCAGATGATTTTTGTAACTTCTCAACTATTTCAGTAACAACATGTGACTTAACTTCTATAGCTTGTCTCATCTAATTGTGCACCTCCTTCACCTAATAGGTTTAGTATTCGCCGCAATTTCATTTAAAAAAGCTTCTGAGTCAAAAGTAGACAACAAAAGCTTTAGTAATTTCAATTTATCTAAAACCTCGGTAGGAATATTAAGCTTTAAAGCACCTACTGTCTACGGCAAATCTATTCTTTTTTATATCAACAAATGTTATATTAACATTTTTGTTTAACCATGTCAACAGTTTTATTATTCTGCTATTCTAGCTGGGTTTATTTTAACACCAGGTCCCATAGTAGATGTAACTGTAACACTTCTTAAGTATTGTCCTTTAGCAGCAGATGGCTTAGCTTTTATTATCGCATCCATTAATGCTGCGAAGTTTTCAGCTAGTTTCTCTCCACCGAAAGATACTTTTCCTACTGGAACGTGTATTATGTTAGTTTTATCTAATCTGTATTCAACCTTACCAGCTTTTATTTCATCTATAGCTCTAGCTACATCAAATGTAACTGTTCCTGATTTAGGGTTTGGCATTAAACCTTTAGGTCCTAATACTCTACCTAATCTACCTACTACACCCATCATATCTGGAGTAGCAACAACTACATCAAATTCAAACCAGTTTTCACCTTGTATCTTTTGAACTAAATCTTCAGCTCCTACAAAGTCAGCTCCAGCTTGTTCAGCTTCCTTAGCTTTTTCACCTTTAGCAAAAACTAAAACTCTTTTAGTTTTACCAGTTCCGTGAGGTAATACAACTGCTCCTCTTACTTGTTGGTCAGCATGTCTTGAATCAACACCTAACTTTATATGTGCTTCTACAGTTTCATCGAACTTAGCAGTAGCAACTTCTGTAACTAATGTTAATGCTTCTGTAGCATCATAGAACTTAGTTCTATCTACTTTGCTTAACGCTTCTACGTATTTTTTACCTTTTTTAGCCATTTTACATGTCCTCCTTGTGGTTTTATTCGGTTTTTTCAACCTCCCACTTCTATAAAGAAGTGTCTAATTTTTAAAAATTAGTCTTCTACAACTATTCCCATACTTCTTGCAGTACCAGCTATCATACTCATAGCAGCTTCTACTGATGCAGCGTTTAAGTCTGGCATTTTTAATTCAGCTATTTCTCTTATCTTAGCAGAAGATAAAGTTGCAACCTTCTTCTTGTTTGGTTCTCCTGAAGCTGAATCTAAACCAGCAGCTTTCTTTAATAATACTGCAGCTGGTGGAGTTTTTGTTATGAATGAGAATGATCTATCTTGGTATACAGTTATAACAACTGGTATTATCATTCCAGCTTGATCTGCAGTCTTAGCATTGAATTCTTTTGTGAATCCCATTATGTTAACACCGTGTTGTCCTAATGCTGGTCCAACTGGTGGAGCTGGTGTAGCTTTCCCTGCAGGTATTTGTAATTTTATTTGACCTATAACTTTTTTAGCCATTTGCGGACCTCCTTATATTGTTTCTATATTAAATATAGCAATTAAATTTTTTGTATACTATCGAACTCTACAACAAATAGAGTTTTCTTACCAAATGCGTCTATACACACTTTTGTTTCTTTTGTCTCAAGGTTGATCTCTTCAACAGTACCTACCTGTCCACCAAATGGACCACTAATAACTTCTACAGTATCACCTATTTCTAGATCGATATCGTTACTCGCTATTTTAGGCTCAGTCAATTCGATACCCATAGTTATAACTTCTTCTTCACTTAATGGCACTGGTTTAGACCCTGGTCCAACAAATCCAGTAACACCCTTAGTATTTCTTACGACATACCAAGATTCATCAGTGATTACCATTTTAACTATGACATAACCAGGAAATACCTTACGTTGTCTAGTTTTTTCTTTTCCTGTTTTAGTAGTTTCAACTACATCTTCAGTTGGTACAACCACCTGTGTAATGCAATCTTCCATACCTCTTGTTTTTACAGCTTTTTCTATAGTAGCTTTAACTTTATTCTCATGTCCTGAATAAGTATGTACAACATACCATCTAGCTTCTTGTAATTCCGACATATTATTTTCTCCTTTTTATCTATTTTAGTATCAGCCCTAGTGCACCAGATAATGCACTATCTAAAACCCACACTAATATAGTAGATGAAATAACTACAGTTAAAACCACCCCTGTATTTTTAAGTAATTCTTTTTTTGTTGGCCATGAAACTCTTTTTAATTCTTGCTTAGTTTCTTTTACATATGAAACTAAACTGAAATTTTTTTTAGTTTTTATGCCTTGATTTACTTGGGCAGACACTTCACACTCACATCCTTATAAAAAACTATTTTGTTTCTTTATGCGTAGTATGCTTCTTGCAGAATCTACAGTATTTTTGTAATTCTATTCTGTCTGGGTTATTCTTCTTATTTTTAGTAGTATTGTAGTTTCTTTGCTTACATTCTGTACATGCTAAAGTTACTTTAACTCTCATCTGCTACACCTCCAACTTTGTTAATACATAATATATATTATTAAGATAATACCTTAATTTATATTATTAAGATACTATTACCTTCCTGAGTCATTACTTTGTATAAGTTATCACAAAATAATAGTCGTGTCAATGTTTTTGTAGTTTCCAAGTTAAAAAAAGAGGAGTATAATCCCCTCTTTTTTATCTATTGATTAATCGTATATAAGAGATTATTCAACTATAGAAGCAACAACACCTGATGCTACTGTTCTTCCACCTTCTCTTATTGCGAATCTTAATCCTTCTTCTACTGCTATTGAGTTTATTAACTC
>NZ_DATIRC010000278.1:0-1507 GCF_035470145.1 Romboutsia sp. | reverse complement strand
AAAAATATGGGATCTATGGTTTTTAGGGTTAAGCGCGTACCTGATCCTGTTGCTACGATTGCAGAACAAAATGGTGGTCAAATAGCTAAAGAAAGATTATTAGCTGAACAAGGAATTTTTGCAGAATTAGTAGATTTTGATTTCGATTTGAAATTTACAGTCACACAGTTTGATGTTACCATTACTGGTTCGGGTGGGTATAGCAATACCTGGTCTTCAAAATCAAATCGGTTTACCAGTGAACAAAAAACTCAATTCTCAAGTTTGTCAACGGGAAGTATTATCTATTTTGATAATATAGTAGCACATGGTGATGATAATACGGATAGAGAATTATCTCCAATTAGCTTTAAAATCAGGTAATTATGAAAATAAGAATTATTTTAATATGTATGATATTTGCAGTCTTGGCAACATTGAATGTTCAAGCTCAAATAATCGTTGATGGTGCTTATGAACGTACTGATATTAAAGAAAAAGAGCCTATGGTATTAACCTATGTAAGGGAAGCCGATGTGATGTGGTCTAAGAAAATATGGAGAATTATTGATTTAAGAGAGAAAATAAATCAAGTATTATATTTTCCTACAGAGGAAACTGACGGTAGAAACAGTTTAATAAATATTTTACTAGAAGCGATCGAAAATGACCTGGTTACAGCTTATGATGCACGAGTAGATGATGAGTTCAAAGTACCTATGACCTATGAGCAAGTCAAAGAAGCATTTGGTGCAACAACTAAAGTTGAACGTATTAGAAATCTTGAAACTGGCGAATTTGAGGATGTAGAAGTAAAAGGCGAGATTAGGAGTACTGAAGTTTTACAATATATGGTAAAAGAAGAATGGTATTTTGATAAAAGTAATTCTACTATGAATGTAAGAATTATAGGTATTTGCCCTATTCGTGAGTACTATCGGGATGAGGATGTTGCACAGGAAAATGCTGTTAGAACTCAACTTTTTTGGATCTATTACCCGGAAGAACAACTTAGGAAGATATTAGTAAATAATTCAGTTATTAATTCCGAAAATACAGCTCAAGACTTATCTTTTGATGATATATTTATAAAAAGGAAGTTTAACAGCTATGTAGTTAGGGAATCAAATGTTTACAATAATAGAGCTATTAGTCAATATTTAAGCGGTCGTGATGCGATTGTAGAATCGGACAGAATTGAGGAAGAGATTTTTAACTATGAACAAGATCTTTGGGAATACTAAAAATATTTGGATAAATAAAGTAAGCCTTATGAGCTAATCGTAAGGCTTTCTTTATTCTAAAATACTTATACGCTTTTAATATCGTTACTTATATATGTTCAGCGTAAGTTATAAAAATATATACTTCTTTACAGGTCTCATTTTTGCATTGATTTTATCATCGTGCGAAAAAAGTCCAATGTTAAAATACGCTGAAAATAATCCAACCAGACCCTTTTATGAACCGTCCCCATATGGTATGGCATATGTTGGAAGAGGTAGTTTTGTAATTGGACAAGATGACG
>NZ_DATIRC010000277.1:0-8959 GCF_035470145.1 Romboutsia sp. | reverse complement strand
ACTTCATTTTTATTTTCCTTATAACACCCTATAAAATTCATTCCAATTAATATACTTATTATTATAAAATATATTTTTTTAATATTTTTCTCCCTTCTTATATAAATTTTAATATTATTTCTATTTTAACTTTTTATTGTAATTATTACCAATAAATTCAATCACTAGACAAACTATATCTTTTTATTAATTGATAATAAATTTCATTTTCATATATATTATACCTTATATACCTACCTAATAGTCAATACTTTTATACATTTTTTCAACATTAAATTAGCTTTACCCACACATAGGTTAAAGAATATGTCCGTTGCTTGAATAACGTATTATTGAACTATTTAAAGTTTATCGGTTGAAAATTATAATTCCTTCAATAAATTATTTATGTGAATTTGATAAATAATAGACCTAGAAAGTGTTTAAATTATAATACACTTTCTTAGGTCTTTAGTTTAATATGATATTAAAGCTATACACTTAAATTAATAGACTATCATAATAAATATAGATATAGTGGTTAAAATCCATCTTATAAGCATAAAATTAATCCCTAAAAACTTAGCTTAATTTATCAACATAGATACCTTAATAACCGCCCAAGTATTACAGGCATTATAGTAATCATTTCTTTTGAATAGTCTTTTTTGTTTTATTTATTTGTTATATTTAAAAATAGACCTAAGAATAAACTTAGGTCTATTTTCTTAAATCTAATTTACATTTTAAACAAGTTTTATTTCTATAGCTTCATCTTCTAAAGACCAGCCTATAGTTTCATATTCGTTATAAAGTAATCCTGTATCTAACTTTATAAATAATCTAACTTTTAGATCTTTATATTTATTAAAAAATTTAGTTCTATATTCTTCACTATCTAAGCATATAAATGCTTTGTTAGTTTTCCACTCTATCATGTTTACTAATTCTTTTTTGCTATTTTTCTTTTCTTCATTTATTATTATCATTATTTCATCATTTATAACCTTGTACCATTTAGAGTACTTTTTAACCCCTACTATATCTTCTTTACTTATACCTCTACTCAATACCTTCATATCTTAACACACACCTTTATTTTTTATTACGATTTTAACGTACTCTTATAGTTTAATACAAAATGAATTTAAAAAGTTCAAAAAATAAAATATACTTACTTTATTTACTTTTACTATATACTTTATGAGCTAATTATGCTTTATAAAAAATTTGCTTATTTTATTTAAAATACTTTCCAAATTCTTCACAAGTCATTTTAAACCTAGGTATACCTACATAATATGGAGCTATATCATAAACTTGAAAATAAACTACTATTCCATCACTATCTATATAAAAATCTTGATTATCACTAATTCCCTTAAATCCTTCACTGTTACTAAAATAAATATCTTTATTTTTCTCTATTTCATCTTTTATAAAAGAATTTACAATTTCTTTATAATCAACACCTTTTTTAAAAACATCTTTTAATTTAATTTCTTTACCGCTTAATAAATCATAATTATATGACTTTAAATAAGTGATACCGTGTGCTCCACCTGTAAACTTATATGTTTTTATAGGTATGCTTATTAAATTATCTTTGTTATATGTGACTTGATAGTCTGAATATGCTTCATACTTATACTTTACATAATCTTGTCCTGATTTAGAAAATATATCTTCGTATTGTTTTTTATATTCTTCTGATTCTTGTTTTACTTTTTCACTAAAATCAACTACATAGTTACATATTTGTTTATTTATATTTTCAATGACTTTGCCCTTGTACCCTTTTTTATTTATATACTTATCCTCAATTTTTAGTAAAGGATAACTCATATCAGTTTTAAAAAACTCACTATTTTCAACTATCTTTTTCATTTGTACATTAAAAGAATCATTTATACATATTGGTTTATATTTATAAAATGATAAGTCTACATTTTGTTTAGATATAAAGTTAGCTTCTTTATCAAAATTTGCAAACGACAAAGAAGTACTTAATAACATTGTTACTAGTGTTGTCGATATAATTTTTTTTAAATACTTCATAATGAAATCTCCTTATAAATTTATTTTATATATAGTTTCCTCTATATCGACATATCTATACGAGTATAATTTTAAGTAAAGTTAAATCTAAAAATAACATAATAAAAGTGTAGTTACTGTATTTTATTACAACATAACTACACTTTTTTATAATCTATTTTTATGCAATCTTAGTTTTGGAGGTGTTCGTAAATCATAATCAGTTTACATTTAAAGATCTTCTATTTTCTTACTTATATGGTTATACAATAGATTATATACTCTATTCCCATCTCTATCTTTTAATGCATTGTATATTTCTATATGTTCATATAAGTCTATCATTAAATTTTCTTTATTGGAATATTGATTTAAATACATTAATCTTTGTGCACTTATATCATCAATTATAGAATTAAGTAATGTGTATAATATGTTATTGTTAGATAATTTAGCAATAGTTATATGAAATTTTACAGATTCCTCTAATTCATATTTTCCATTTTCTTTGCTGTTATCAATACCTTTAAGTATTTCTTCTAATTCATCTAAATCCTTTGGTGATACATTTTGAGCTGCTAATCTACCTAACCCAGGCTCTATAACTAATCTAGTCTCCATCAATTCTCTTAAACAATTATTTTCTTTTAAAGAATTGAAAAATTCTATTCTTTTAATATTTTTAAGTGCATCAGAAGATAAAAATGTTCCTCTTCCTGCCTTTGCCTCTAAAATTCCTGACATTTCTAATGACTTTAATGCTTCTCTAAGTATATTTCTACTAACTTGAAATGACTGTGCTAATTCTAATTCCCCTGGAATTTTGTCCCCCGGCGTCCATTGCCCTTGATTTACTAATTGTATAATTTCACTAGTAATACTTTCAAATAATGTATGCTTACTTACTGGCTTTATCATCAAACTCCTCCAATACGTCCCTCTTACTTTCCTACTATAAATTATACATTATGTTGTAAATCTTTGAAACCAGTATTTACATAATTTACAAGTTCTTCTTTTGACAAATCTTCTATTCCTAAACTTTCTACTGTCCTTCCTTCTACAAACTCTCCTTCTAACATTAGTTTACACATGTTAATTATGGATTCCATTCTATCTACTTTTACCCCTAATTTTTTTCCTAAAGATGCTATTGGTTGAAGTGAATTTGGTATATCTTCTAATAAGTATCTTGTTCTAAGAGTTTTTTGTCCTTTTACTCCTTTATATGCTTCTACACTTTTAACTAACTCATATAAATTTTCTCCTTTTGCATCATACATTTCTCTGTATAATTCGTTTATATGCGGTAGTTCTAATCCCAGGGCTTTACCTATATTTATTCTTTCATTATCCATTTTTTCTAAGTATTCTCCTATTGAAGGGGTAATACCATCAAGATAATATAAAAATGGTTCTTGGTTTTCTATTTTTGAAGTATTTAATATCGTTGGAGTTGGGTGCATTATTGCATTTAGATTTTCTAAACTACTTTGTAATACATTTTTAGCTGGTTTGAATTGAGGAAATGCTGTATTTAACATATTTATAACTTTTTCATTTTCAGTTGCTGGTAAAGCTGCAACAGTAACCATATTTTTAATTCCATATATTTCTGCAATACCTGGTTTTTCAAGTCTACAAGCATATAATAAAGTACATGTTTCTCCTACTGTTACTCCTTTATTACACCCTTCTTGTTCTAATATATTTTTAAACTCAATAGCTGCAAAACTTGAACTTGGATGAAGCACTACTACCTGACCATCTTCTAGATATGGAGCACATTTTCTTGCTATACTTTCATGGTATAAAGATGGTAATACTATAACAATTATATCTACATCTTTTATAGCCTCTTTTATATTAGTACTTGCTAATTCTATTTTCCCAAACCCATTTACTGCCCCTTTTACATCTATTCCGCCTTTTTCATTGATTGCTTTTACTGTATCTTCACTAATATCATATAATTTAACATACTTTCCTAATGTTCCCAAATGACCTGCCATTGATTGACCACCATTGCCTCCACCTACTATTGCCCATTTATAACTCATATTCAATACTCCCCCTTTATTTGAACCATTGTACTACTTGTTTAAATGTACTACATTTGTATTATTAATAGTCGGAAAATAGTCAATGCTTATTAACACTTGTTTATACCTATGCACTAATATTTTCCGTTTTTTTAGTTATTAAACTTATAAGAATAAGTCCTACAAATGATCCTACTATTCCAAATGCAACATATGGTATTTGAGATTTTATCATCATACCTATTGCACACCCTGCAAACCCACATAATATACTTCCTATTGCCCCTTGTGTTGTAAGTATATTTTTATCTTTTAGTATATATCCTACAAATATTGGGCATAAAAGACCTGCTGCTGAAAATGCATATGTTGCTACAAGTAAACTTAATACCTGTGGATATACAATTGCTATTATTATTGCTACAAATACTGTTGCTACTGATAATATACGAGATAAATTCAACATTTTCTTTTCATCATCTTCTCCTGGTTTTATTAACTTTTTATATACGTCTCTTGTTAAATTTACAACTACTGATTGAACTGCACTATCTACAGTAGATACTATAGTTGCAACTAAGAATCCTGAGAATAATGCTAATACCCATGGTGGTATCTGGCCTAAAAACCATCCCATTGCAGCTTCTTGTGCTAAGTTTGGATTTAAAGTTCTTATACACATTCCCATAAATGATGCCCATATATCTGCTGTAAGTATTATTACTGCACTTATTATTAAACTTTTTCTAGCATTTTTAGTTGTATCAACTGCGTATATACGTTGATAATATAATTGATTAGTAAGTCCACCAGGTAGTATTGACAAACTCCACAGTGCAATGGCTGGAAGTCCTACAGCACCCAAACCTTTTGGAAAAGCTATGTTTTGTGGAGGAACTATTTTTACCATTTCTGACATTCCACCTGTCATATTGTATGCAAATACAACTGAAACTACTGACATACTAAGCATTAAGCATCCAAATATAAAATCTGACCATGCTACAGTGGAAAGACCTGCTGGAAGTACAAATGCTAAACTTACTATTCCAAATCCAATAATTAATGTATTCATAGGAATTCCTGTCAATTGTCCATAGAGTTTTGCAAATGCAACTAATTGTGAACATATCCATCCAAATGGAACTATTAATGTCATTAATGCTGCTAATAATAATAATACCTTGTTTTTACCATAAATTTTTTCTATTATATCTGGAACGGTTGTGAAGTTTTCCTTTCTTAGCCAATTAGAGATTAGCGATAAAATTAGTAAAGTAGATGAGACTAATGCTCCATATGTGATTGCTGACCATCCAAATTGATAACCAAGTCCAACGTGAGCTACTAGCATTCCTCCCCCCATTGCTGTTGCATACTGGCTAAGAACTATTACGTATATTGGAAGTGATCTTCCTCCTAATGCCCAATCCCCTGTTGGATTTGTCTTTGTTGATAAGTAGTGCGCTAAGAAAAATGAAATAACTAATATTATCCCTGTACTGATAACTATCATTGATACTGTTCCCATTTACTATACCTCCTTATTTTATTTGTTCTGTTGTACTACATTTGTCAGACTTTTCTGAATATTTTTATTAACTAAATTGTAATGATCATTTTTCTATATTTCAATATTATTTTAATAATATATTGTATACAGCTTTTCATATTTTTACATTTTATTATAATGATTTTTATTTATTTTAAATTTTATACATTATAATTGATAATAACGTAAAAAGAGCACCTCTATGGGCACTCCTTTAAATTTGATATTCTAAGTACATCTTTTCTAAGCCACTTCTTTATAAAAATACTATTTTTAAGGTTAATTATTTTTTAGTATTATAAAAGATTTATTTTAATATAATTTTAGTTAATTTTTAAACAATTGATTTTTAACAATATTTTACAATGTATATATGTAACATAATTATTGTCAATATCATATAAATACATTACTAAATGAAAATGATATTCAACCAAAGGAGAGATGTATATGTGTGGTATAACTGGATGGATAAATAATACTGAAAATATTAGTAGTAAAACAAAAATTATTGAAAATATGACTGAAACACTAAGCAATAGAGGACCAGATTCATTTGGAACTTACGTATCTGTTAACGCACTTTTAGGACACAGACGCCTTACAATCGTAGACCCCGAGGGTGGTCTTCAGCCAATGACTAGAATAATTGGTGATAATAAATACACTATCGTGTATAATGGTGAACTTTATAATACAGAAGATGTAAGATTAAAGCTTAAAGCTAAAGGTTATACATTTAAAGCATATTCTGACACAGAAGTTCTGTTAGTTTCCTATATTGAGTGGGGACAAGATTGTTTAAAACATATTAACGGGATATTCGCATTTGGAATCTGGGATGAAAACAATAAAAGCTTATTTTTAGCAAGAGACCCGCTAGGAGTTAAGCCTTTATTTTACTCAGTTAAAGGAGATAATTTATTATTTGCATCTGAGATTAAAGCACTTCTTAAACACCCTATTATAGAGCGTATTGTAGATAAAGAAGGACTTTTAGATATATTCGGACTTGGTCCTGCAAGATCTCTTGGAAGTGGAATATTTAGAGATATTAAAGAAATTCCACCTGCATACTGTATGTTTTATAAAGATGGAAGATTTAATTTAAGAGAATACTGGACTTTAAGTGCAAGACATCATAAAGAGGATATAGATACTACTACTGATCATGTAAGATCTCTTTTAGTAGATGCTATAGAAAGGCAACTAGTATCAGATGTTCCAGTGTGTACTTTCTTATCAGGAGGACTAGATTCAAGTGCAATATCTACAATTGCTGCTAATTCCTTTAAATGCGATGGTAAAGAAGTTTTAAATACATTCTCAATCGATTATAAAGACAATGATAAATACTTTAAAAGTAATGAATATCAACCTAATTCCGATGCTATATGGGCTGAAAAAATGGCAGATTTCATTGGAAGTAATCATCACAATATAATTTTAAATAATGAAGATTTAGTATCATCACTTAAAGATTCAGTTTTAGCTATGGACTTACCTGGCATGGCCGATGTAGATTCATCTTTATATCTATTTTGTAAAGAAGTTAGAAAAAAATCTACGGTAGCTCTATCTGGTGAATGTGCTGATGAAATATTTGGTGGATATCCATGGTATACAAGACCTCAAGATATAAATTCCAATACTTTTCCATGGTCTAAATCTGTAGATCATAGGAAAAATATTTTATCTAAAGAATTTAAAAACTTACCTTTAGAAGAATATGTTAATGAAAAGTATATAGATACAATTAAAAAAGTTCCAAAACTTCCTGGCGAATCACATGAGGAAAGTAGAATGAGAGAACTTTTTTACCTTAATATTAAATGGTTTATGATTACACTTTTAAATAGAAAAGATAGAATGAGTATGGCAAATGGCCTAGAAGTTAGAGTTCCATTTGCTGATTATCGCCTTGTAGAATATGCATTTAATATTCCAAATGAAATGAAATTCTGCGATGGCCGAGAAAAAGGGATTTTGAGGAGAGCTCTTAGAGGTATACTGCCAGATGACATTATATATAGAAAGAAAAGCCCTTATCCAAAAACTCACCATACTCAATATACAAAAGCAGTTCAACAATGGATGAGAGAAATTCTAAATGATAAAAACTCGCCTATATTAAATCTTATAGATATAAATGTAGTTAATGAAATAGTAGAAAGTG
Organism: Romboutsia sp.; assembly: GCF_035470145.1. GTDB lineage: Bacteria > Bacillota > Clostridia > Peptostreptococcales > Peptostreptococcaceae > Romboutsia_D. The sequence goes on along the minus strand of NZ_DATIRC010000277.1, from coordinate 1,173 downwards.
GAGGAACATCTTTCACAAAACCTTGGTTTGGTCAGTTAATGACAGGTCCACAGCTTATTGCATATCTAATCCAGCTTGATACTTGGATGAGAGAATATAATGTTAATATTATTTTATAGGGGGAGATATTATGAAAGATTTATTGTATTTTATATCAAAAGATAATCATGACTCTAAATCATTGAAAGAAATCTTAAATAATCATCCCGAGGTAAAATTTGTATCTCTTATGGGTATTGATATTGGTGGAAATGCTACAGATGAGAAAATACCTATCAAAGTAATGCTAGATGATATAGAAAACTTTTTAAATTATGGAATACAAACAGATGGTTCAAGCGTTGTCCTTCATGAAATTACTACACTAAATAATGCAAAAGTTGATTTACTTCCTGATCTTAATGTTAATTGGTTTATAGATTATAATTTTAATCATATAATTGATAATTTACCTGTTGGAACACTCAAAATACCATCTTTTTTAATTCACAATAACCTAAAAGTTGATTCAAGATCAATTCTAGTAAGATCAATAGATAATTTTGAAAATAAGTTATTAGACATATTTAAATCTAATCCTTACCTTATTAAAAATATAGGAATAGAAAGTGTTGATGAAATAGAAAAAATAATTTTAACTTCAGCTACAGAGCTTGAATTTTGGGTGAAAACTCCTAATGATAAAGCTGACCTTGAAAAACTTTCTACTTCCCAAACACTAAAAGAACAATACTGGAAAAAAACTATAGGAATAGTTAGAACTGCTCTTGAAAAAACTCTTATGTTAATGCAAGAATATGGACTAGAGCCTGAAATGGGTCATAAAGAAGTTGGAGGAATAACTAGTAAAATAGGAATAAACGGAAAGTCAAATTATGTAATGGAGCAGCTTGAAATAGATTGGAAATACGATACGGCTCTTCAAGCAGCAGATAACGAAATTATAGTAAGAGAATTAATCGAAGATACATTTAGAAGCTATGGTCTTGAAGTAACATTTGAGGCAAAACCACTTGAAGGAGTTGCTGGTAATGGTGAGCATACTCACGTTGGGGTTGCAGTTAAACTAAAAGATGGTAAAGTAAAGAATCTATTCTCACCTTCTGATATGAAAAAAGATTATCTAAGTGAAATTGGATATGGAGCTTTAATGGGAATTCTTAAAAACTATGA
>NZ_DATIRC010000276.1:0-7666 GCF_035470145.1 Romboutsia sp. | reverse complement strand
TAAATGTATTAAATTCATCTAAGAAAATACCATTAATAAAAAGAATAATATTATTAGCTATTATATGTGTAATAGGAAGTGTTTTTTTAGCTTTTTTAATGCATCCATATGAATTTAGTGGAGGAATTTTTGCTATAACACTATTTATATCAATGGGTATATTTACATGGTATATAGTTAAAAAATTATGCTATTTAGCACAAATAATAGATGGAACTGATAAAATAAAAAACGGTGAACTTAATTACAAAATAGATGTAAATGGATATGATAACTTTACAGTACTTGCTCAAAACATAAATAACATTGGTGAAGGATTAGAAAAATCAATAGATAGCCAATTAAGAAGTGAAAGAATGAAATCAGAACTTATAACAAATGTAAGCCATGATTTAAAAACTCCTTTAACTTCTATAATAAATTATGTAGAGCTTATTAAAAAAGAAGATAACATACAACCAGGACATATAAAAGATTATGTAAAGGTGCTAGATTCTAAGAGTAAAAGGCTTAAGGTTTTAATAGAAGATTTATTTGAAGCTAGTAAAGCTAGTAGTGGCAATATTGAATTAAATATGGAGAATATAGATATAAAGCAATTACTAAGACAAAGTATTGGGGAAATGGAAGAAAAATTAGCTAGAGCTAATTTGGATTTAAAGTTAAATATACCGGAGGATAAGATTTATATAAATGCTGATGGTAGAAGAATGTATAGAGTTTTTGAAAATCTTTTATCTAATATAGCAAAGTATTCACTACCTAATACTAGAGTGTATATTGACTTAGTTCAAAGTGGTGAGGATATAAACCTGACTATGAAAAATATATCTTCTTATGAACTTAATTTTGATGCAGATGAAATAACTGAAAGATTTAAAAGAGCTGACGAGTCTAGAAATACAGAAGGTAGTGGGTTAGGTCTTGCTATTGCTAAGGATTTGGTTAAGATTCAAGGTGGAAATTTTGAAATTGAAATTGATGGAGATTTGTTTAAGGTGAATTTAGAATTCAAAAAATTAGAAAAATAGTATCAACTGAATATGTTAATATGTTAATAGGTTGATAGAATTATAAAAAATTTATTTACTAAGAAAAATTAAGATACTACACTTGTGTTGAAAAGATAAGATATACAATTAATATCTGAAGATAGATAAAAAGTCAGAAGGTTTTAGCCTTCTGACTTTTTTTGTTACAAAAACTTTATTAATTGTTTAAACATAAAATATATAGGTATAAATATATTAACAAAATAAAAAAAATTATATTAAATATAGATTATACAGGAGGTATTTTTATGAAAGTAACATTTCAAGGTGCACCATTAACATTAGAAGGAACTCAAGTAAAGGTTGGAGACACTGCCCCTAAGTTTACAGTGGTAGGTAATGATTTAAATCCAGTTAAATTAAGTGATACAAAAGGAAAAAGAGTATTTTTGACAGTACCATCTATAGATACTCCAGTTTGCGATATGGAAGTTAGAAGATTTAATACAGAAGCTAGTAAGTTAGATAATGTAGAAATATATACAGTATCTATGGACTTGCCATTTGCTCAAGCTAGATGGTGTGGTGCATCAGGTATAGATAAGGTTAACACTGTATCAGATTATAAGGATAGGGAATTTGGTAAAAATTATGGAGTATATATAAATGAATTAGGTCTTTTATCAAGAGCTGTCTTTGTTATTGATGAAGATAATAAAGTTGTTTATGTTGAATATTTAGAAGAAATAACTAATGAACCTAATTATGAAAAAGTACTACAAGCTTTAAAATAGTTATAAAAATGTTTATACTGTCATAAATAAAATAAGAAGATTATAAAAATAAAGTGAGTATATTTTAGAATGAAATACATTATGAAAATTAATATAAAAATTTAGATAATGAAGAATAGAAAATAACCTAGTTATTTAAATGACTAGGTTATTTTAATGTTTAATAAATAGGCAGTTAAAGATAGGATAATTTATACTTGAATAATAGAATATACTATACTACAATAAATTCTAAAATTAAGGGGAAATAATATGGAGTATTTTAATAAAGGTGGCAATTACAATGTACCACTAGATTATGCTAAAAAAGCTTTTTCAAATAGTGACCCTAAAAAGATGGCTATGTTTTCAAATTCACAGTATGATGAGGATAGCAAGACCTTTAAAATTAAATGTATGGATATGAATTTGTATGTAAAATATCCAAGTGGGGAAATTTTTTATGAAGATAATACTAAATTAAACAAAATATCATTAGAAATACTTATAATAAGATTTTTAGTTAATGCAAATCCAGTACCAGAAAGCCACAAGTACATAACTTTTAAAGAAATTGATGGAGGACATGTTTATTACTCTGCATTTTTAAAGACTAGCATAAACCGCCTAATAAGTAACTTTGGCAATGATATAAAAAAATTTGAAGATATTATGGAAAAAATCGGTGCTGCTAAATTAAATATAGGGGATATTGCGTATAAAATTAGATTTATAAATGATACTTATATTGCTTATGTACTTTGGGAAGGTGATGAGGAAATAGAACCTTGTGGCAATATTTTATTTGATTCTAACATAAAGTATTATTTTAATGCTGAGGATATTGCGGTAGTGGGAGATATGCCATTTATAAGGATATTTGAAGAACTTGATAAAATAAAATAGTCAAATTAAAATAAGTCTAGCAATAGGCTTGGGTAATATTAATGAATAAAAAATCCTAGAATGTAGTAATACAATAGTTCTAGGATTTTTTGTTATAATAAGAGTAGCAAAATGAAATATGCAAGTTTATCCAGTTTTAATCTCCGTAACTATAGCGTGTATCCCCAAAGAATAAGGGATAAGAAGAAGAAAATTCTGTGTTAACATCGATGACTTCTTTTGAAAAATCTTGAACTGTATTAGGAATAGCATCTAATGAATTTGCTTTATCTTGTGTATCAATAATTGCGCCAGGAGGAACAAATCTACCATAATCAACCACAACACCATTGGTTACAATAGCTCCTGTTCCAATAAAGCAATTACGTTTAACATAAGCATTAAATATAATAGATTTAAAACCTATAAAGGTATCATCTCCAATAAAACAAGGACCATGGATAACACAGCCATGTGCACAAGAGACATTATTACCAACATATATGGAATACTTTTTATTTTTCACCCTAATATATTTATCAGCTAAACCGTGAAAAATAACACCATCTTGAAGGTTAGTATTAGAGCCTATATAAAAAGGAGTTCCCTCATCAGCTCTTAGTGTAACATTACAGCCTATAAACACATTAGCATTAATAGTTACATCTCCTATAATAGATGAAAAAGGACCTATAAATACAGAAGAATCAATACTAGGAGAAATACTTTCATGAACAAAACTGGTACACGGATTAGGACCTATAAAATAAGTATATTGATTGGAAGGACCTAATGGATTAGGGACAGACTTAATCATATTATGATACCTCCTTAAATTGGTATATTATATATTACTGATATAATATATAAAAGATACCTAAAATAGTATTATAAAAGATATATAGGTAAGTGGCTTTAAAATTAAATATTGTAGGGTATAATTATAGATGTAAATTATTAAATAAATTTTCACAAGATAAAAGACGTAATTTTTATAGGAGGTAAACATGAATTCAATTTTTAAAAGAAGAAGTATAAGAAAATTCACAGAAACACCAGTAACCGAAGAACAAATACAGCAATTATTAAGAGCGGCAATGGCAGCGCCATCAGCTCACAATAAGCAACCATGGGAGTTTGTACTTACAACAAAAAGAGAAACTTTAGATAAATTAGCAGATAATCATCCATATGCAAAAATGTTAAAACAAGCACCACTGTGCATAGTAGTATGTGCAAATCCATCTAAGCAAGAAGAAGAAGGATTCTATGTACAAGATTGCTCAGCGGCTATACAAAATATATTAATAGAAGCTGTTGAAATAAACTTAGGAACAGTTTGGATAGGGCTTCATCCTCATGAAAACTTACAAAATCAAGTAAGAGAAATATTTAATATGCCAAGTGATATAGTACCTATATCTATGATAGCTATAGGTAATCCAGATGAAGAAAAACATGAAATAACTAGGTATAAAGAAGAAATTATACATAGAGAAATATATTAATAATATGAAAAAGTTCTAAAACCTTTTAAAGGAATTAGAGCTTTTTTTATGCTAAAATTAAAATGAAGACAAATCTAAATTAACACTAAGGGGGAAGGGTTATGGGGATTTATTTAGACAATGCAGCAACATCATATCCAAAGCCACAACAAGTAGCAAAATCCATATATGATTTTATGATAAAGAATGGATCAAGCTCAGGAAGAGGATCTTATCAAAGAGCTATGCAATCAGATTTTTTTGTTTATGAAACTAGAAAATTAGTAGGAGAGTTATTTAACTTTAAAGATCCTAAAAAAGTAATCTTCACATCAAATGTAACAGAGTCTTTAAACTTAGCACTAAGAGGCATACTAAAAGAAAATGACCATGTAGTAACTAGTAGCTTAGAACACAATGCAGTGTGGAGATGTTTAAAAACTTTAGAAAAAGAAAAAAACATAACAATAACTAAAGTTCCATCCACTAAAGAAGGATATACAAATCCAATGGATGTAGCTAAAAGTATAAAAAAAGACACAAAACTTATAGTGTTTAACCATGCATCAAATGTTTTAGGCACTATCCAGCCAATAAAAGAAATCGGAAAGATTGCTAAAGATAACGATGTTTTGTTCTTAGTAGATGTAGCTCAAACAGCAGGCGCATATAATATAGATGTTAAAGAAGATAACATAGATTTACTAGCATTTACAGGGCACAAAAGTTTACTTGGGCCAATGGGAACAGGTGGATTAATTATAAATTGTGACTATGATATAAATCCACTAAAAGTAGGTGGAACAGGTGGGGATTCTGCGTATGAATATCAACCTGATTACTATCCAAATAAACTAGAAACAGGGACTTTAAATGTAAGTGGGATAGTAGGACTTAGAGAAGCTATTAAATTTATAAATAAAGAAAGTATAGCAAAAATACATAACAAAGAAAAAGAATTAACAGCCTATGCACTATATAAATTAAAAGAAGTAAAAAATATTGAAATTTACGGACCACAAAACAGTGAAGATATCGTAGGAGTAATATCTTTTAATATAAAAAACATAAGAGCAGAGGATGCAGTACATGAATTAGACTCAAAGTATAATATAATGCTTAGAGCAGGTTTACATTGTGCACCAAATGCTCATGAATTAATAGGAACAAAAGAAATAGGAAGCATGAGAATAGGTATTGGATATTTTAATGAAAAAGAAGATATAGATAAATTAGTACAAGCACTAAATGAAATACAAGGATAATGAAGGGGGACACTATGTATTTAGAAAATATAAATTTAAGTTTTATTCAACCATGTACTACAGATGCTAAGAGAATAAGGATAAAAGCTAGCTTACCTAGAAATATAAGTGATATATTTCCTTATTTAAACTCATATCTAAAAACAGCAATATATAATCAAAAAGCAAATACACTTGTGTTTAACAAGGAACATAAAATTATAACTATTTTTGAAGAGAATATTAACGTTGCAAAACTACTTAATGAAACAGAAGCCTTTGAAGTATTAGATTATTTAAAAGATATTATAAATGAAGTAGATGAAAAAAGAAATGAAATACAACCATCATATGAGCTTAGAAAATTGCCAAGCCCAATAGAAGCATATACTCATTTACCTAAGCTAAACTGTAAAAAGTGTGGACAAGAAACTTGTTTAGCATTTGCGACAAAGTTAATAAAAGGCGAAACTAAGATAAAAAGATGCTTGCATTTATATGAAAAAGGAAATGAAAATAATATAGATAAACTTGAAAGTATGATTTTATTATTAGGACACGAAATTTAATATATAAATTATAAAACAATAAAGATTGTAATTGTCAGTATAAGATGACTTGGAGCATACTTTACATCAGTATTATTATGTGTTATATTTGGAACGATTGGGTATTATACCTATAAAAAATATTAAATCGAATTAAAATTATAGGAGAGAAATAATGGATATACTTATAACACAAAGTGCAAAAACAGAACTTGATAAACTAATTCAAAATAGTGAGAATAAAAATATAAGAATACGCACAAGATGTGTAACTATGTATGATGATGCAAAGCTTGATTTTGAATTAGATGAAATAAAAGAAAATGATGATGTATATGAAGTTGATGGATATAAAGTAATAATAAATAGAAACTTAGCAGACCAATTATATAGCCTAACAATATCATATGGAGGTTTATTAAGTAGAGATAAATTTTCAGTAGAAGGTGACTTTGGATTTTTCCAATATTAAAATAAGCAAATTATGATCCTCAGTGGGAGCTATATGAATAATTAAATTTTTTATAAAAATGTGAATTTTAAACTTTAAAATGGTTAATATATAAGTACATAGTTAATGAAAATTAATTATGTATCTAAACTTACTAGATAAAAGCTAGGACTCTAACCTAACCTTTTACTAGTATCTATTGGGGGTTTAGATGATGAGATATCTATTGATATCATATTAAATAACTTATCTGAATTAAAAAACCTCATTTTAATTCATAGCTGTTAGCTAATGAGGTCAATTACCAATAGGTGGCTAAATGCTAAGTAGCAGATGTTATTTAATAAAAATCGAAAAAGAGGGAAAAGCACACTAAAAAGTGATAGCTTTGGTAAAAGGCATTAGATTTGATAGTTATAACTATTAAATTTAGTGTCTTTTGTTTTTTTGAAATATTCTAGTTGACAATAAAAAGTAACAGATTATAATTAAAGTATAAAATAAAAATAGCTAGGGGAGCCAAATGGCTGAGAGGATATACCGACCCTTATACCTGATCTGGATAATGCCAGCGTAGGAAAGCTTTTATATAAATTTAAAATATAAATGCAAGAGTATTTAAATTTTAATTATATGATTATAAAGCTATACCTAATTAGGTATAGCTTTTTTTATATATTAGGGGGTAATAAAGATGTTTAATTTAATTCAAAAGGTAAAAGAAACAAATCCATTAGTGCTTCATTATACTAATAATGTAACAATAAATGACTGTGCAAATATAACCTTAGCAGTTGGAGGTAGTCCTTTAATGAGTTTTTCATATGAGGAAGTAGAAGATATAGTAAAGGTGGCAAGTTCTGTTGTAATAAATATAGGAACCATGAATTCAGAATTACTAAAGCTGTATTTAATAGCAGGTAAAATGGCCAATAAATATAATAAACCTGTAGTATTAGATCCAGTAGGAGTATTTGCAACTAAAGCGAGAACAGAATTTACAAATAAATTATTAAATGAAGTTAAATTTGATGTAGTAAAAGGAAACGTAGCAGAGATTAAGTTTATTGGTGGATTTGATGTAAAAGGAAAAGGTGTAGATTCTTTTGATGAAGAAGAAGATGCAACTGAAATAATAAAAAAGGTTGCTAAAAAGTTAGAATGTGTAGTAGTAGCCACTGGTAAAACTGATATAATAACTGATATCAATATAGTTTATAAAATAAATAATGGAACTTCAAAACTAAAAAGTATAACAGGAACAGGATGTATGAGTGCTAGTTTAA
>NZ_DATIRC010000275.1:0-2067 GCF_035470145.1 Romboutsia sp. | reverse complement strand
AACTGTAGATATAAAATTCAGTAGTTGCTGGACCTATTGACCAGTACAAGAGGGGTGGTTTTGTAGAGATTTCCACCTCTTTTTTATTTGTCTAAATTTAAGCAATAAAAAAGACTATGCTTTCCGTAAACATAATCTTTTTAACCGTATATTTATATATCTAAGGAGGAAGTGGAAATTGGCTAAATTTACCACTCTTATATAATTCTATATTTGTGCCTAATCCCCTTTATTTTTTTAAAAATAATTTGATAATATTTGCAATTTAATATATAATAAAACTCGTATGTATGTAGGTTTACCATATTAATATATTTTTTGAATTTAACAAGTTGTTTATTATTTACACAATACGCTAAGAAAAAGGAGAAGTGTCTAATTAATTTTAGGCACTTTTTCTTTTAGTTGTTTGAGCAATGGCTGCATCTATCAAAAGTGAAACCTCGATAACAATCGCAAAATCTGCAAAATTGTAAATTGTTGGTCCTATCAACTACATCAATAAAATAAGAATCTTGATGCGATCTCATGTTATAAAAGTTATCTATATTTTCTTTTTCTTCTGCATCTATACTAAAAATATTCATTTTTATTCACCTCGTACAAATTTTATTAAGTAGTATGGGCATAAATTATAATTTTATACATTAAAAAAGCTTAGTTTCCTAAGCTTCTGTATTTTCTACTATGAATCCTTCTTTTACTAATATAGCCATATCGGCTTCTGCTGCACCTGTAAAGCCTTGTAAAAGTAATCCCTTAATATATGTCTTATTATAGAAAAATGGGAATACAAGCCAGCTAAATCCACAAGTTAATAAGCCAACTATTGCCATTATTGCACTATTTTTTAAATCACCTCGTAAAAGTGGTACAAATAATCCGAAAAATAAAGTAGTCCAGCTGAACCCAATTTTGCATTCTTTTACCATACCTATACTATTTTTTAATCTTAACATTTCAAACACTCCTTTTATTTTTTATAATAGACATCTAACTGATTGTATAAGCCTTCGTTTTCTTCTGCTAATACAACATATAAGCTTACTAACTGTGTTACATTGTATTCAAATTGTGCTACATTTATGTCAGTATAAGTTCATTTAAAAGTATTTCCTTTTAATTTCATTCCTTCTACTGTATACATATTTAATTCCCCCTAATAGAATATATGTAAAAGCTACTTAAAACCTTCCTATGCGCTTTGCTACTAATTGTATACCAAATATACCTATTGTGTTTGCAAGTAGCAATGTGATAGCAAATACTACGTTATTTAATATCTTCTTATTCATTCCCCTGTTCCCCTTTATCATTTGTATTTTATATTACATAATTATATTTACAAGTATTCTCAGTAAAGTCTTAAATGCTATTGCACTTATAAAAACTGATGCAGTACAAGCTAAAATAAATATCATCAAATCATTATCTTTCATATTTTTCATTTGTAATTATTCCCCTTTAATTTTAATTATAAAATTTATTTTTTATTTGATTATTTGTATTTCATATTTTGGCAAAGATTGAACATATCTTTTATAAAAATAGTAGTTATCGCTTTTTCTACATTCAAAGTTACTATATCTATATGAAACATATCCCCACTCACTTGTTTCTGTATTTTCCCACAAGGTTCTAGGGTTTAATCCATGCTCCCACCCAATTCTTTTTATTATCATCTTACCTCCATATAATAAATTGATATTTTTACCTAATTAATCTTATATGATTTCATTCAATATCCCTTTAAATATTTCTTTCGCATTTTCTTCATTGTCTATATCATTTGCCAATCTTTTTGCTACTTTACCGTATTCAAATTCAACTATATAATAACCTTTTATACCCTTTACTAAAGATATATAGTGCGTTTCAGTTTTATAACTATCTGTAATATATTCTTCTTTCAATACTAATTTAATAATAGTTCCATTCATTGCAATTCACCCTTTCTGAATAAAAGAATTATTTTATTTTACCAACCATTTTGACATATAAAACACAGTAATCCTATTGTAATAAAAATAGCAAATAGATTTTCCTTGATTTCTTCTTTTTTCATAT
>NZ_DATIRC010000274.1:0-3353 GCF_035470145.1 Romboutsia sp. | reverse complement strand
ATGTATTATCTTCATACCCTTTTATATAGCCTGCTTTTATGCCTATACATACATCATTATAGAACCAATTTGAAGTATTAACATCATTAAAGTTTTCACTTCCTATTTGTGTAAAACCACATACTTTATTAACTATTTTTACAAATTCTGCTCTTGTTATTGGATTATCTGGTCTAAATGTACCATCTTCATATCCACCAATATATCCCTTAGATGCAAAATCTTCTATACTAACTTTTGCCCAATGATTTTGTATATCACTAAATCCTAAAGTGCCTATAGTATTTTTTAAATAATTTTCTATTCCATTTGCTATAGCCGTTGCTAACTTATCTTGATAATAAGGATCACTCAATTTAGCTGATTCTTGTTGGTTAGATATAAATCCACATTCAGCTAATGCTGATGTCATACTTGTTTCTCTTAAAACAGCAAAATTAGCAGTTTTAACACCTCTATTGGTAGCTCCAGTTTCTTTTATTAGATTATTTTGTATACTTTCAGCATATGGTTTATGTGTAGTTTTATCTGTATGATAGAAAGTTTCTATTCCGTTTGCCGTAACATTATCTGCTGAATTTTGATGTATAGAAACGAATACATCTGCTCCATAATCATTTGCAAGTCTTGCTCTTTCGCTTAGTGCAAGATATACATCCGATGTTCTACTCATTCTAACTTCAATGCCCTTTGATTCTAGTTTATTTCTGACCTTTGTAGCAACTTGTAGATTTAAATCCTTTTCAGCATTTCCAAATCCTAACGCTCCACTATCAGAACCCCCATGACCAGGATCAATAAATACTTTATAATAATTTCTACTAACTTGACTATACTCTGCAATTACGTTACTTCTTTGAAGAGTAGTGTTTAGATTAACTTTTTCTTCAGGTACATAGATTTCTATTATGTGTACCTTATCTCCTATTTTATATGTTAAAAATACAGTTCCTGGATTAATAGGTTTGATTATATGATTCTCGTTCATCTGCACAGTTGTATTATTTGATAAACTATAACCTACATATTTAGAACAATCCAGACTTTCTCCCATCCTTAATGAGATTCCATTTTCTATAACTATGTCTTTTTTATCATATTTGTTTATAATTGAAACAAATTCATTTTCTATACTATTATCAGCATATGATATAGCTGTTTTTGATAATATAGGTAACATTAAAAATAAACTTATTATTAACATATTTATAATTATTTTTTTATTTATCTCTCTAATCACGCCTCTCTCTCCTTTTTTTGTTTTTTATACATTATTTTATTATATATACTATAATAACACAAAATTCTTAATAAACTAAAGATTTTCGACAAATTTTTTATCGTGTATCATAAATGTTTCTAATAACTATTCAAGTTTAAACATCACTCTAATAAAGTAAAAATAGCTACCTTTATGACAATGCCTATAAATAAAAAATAAATTCCTCCTGCACCCATATAACCTTTTTCTACTATACCTTCAACACTACCTTTAGCCCAAATTGATACTTGATTTTTATCTTTATAATTATTTAATTTATCATAATTTATATCTGCAATCTTTTTATAATTTAAAATCATAACAGCAGCTTCTTACCTTGTTAAAAAATCATTCGGTTTAAACTCTAATAATGATTTACCATGGCAAACTCCATTAGTTTTTTAACTGTATTATTTATAAATTCGTCCATATATTTATACTAACGTCTTTTCAACATCCAATATTTATTCATATCCTTAAATTTATCCAATAAAAAAAGACGTTAAATATTTAACGTCTTTTTTTAACTTCTATTTCATTATATTATTTTACCTAGATTATCTATAGAACATCTAATGATGTTGTACTTGAAGTTGAGTTTGTATTTGTATCTGTATTTGTATTCGTGTCTGTATTTGTATCTGTATTCGTGTCTGTATTTGTGTCTGTACTTGTATTTGTACCATTTACAGTTATATTTATTGTACTATTATTACTTGTTGTATCTGTGTTTGTTGTCTGATCTTGTTGCTGCTGTGCTTGCATTTGAAGTTGTGCTTGTATATGTTCTTGAAGTTGCACTTGAAGTTGCGTTTGTGCTTGAAATTGTGCTTGTATTTGTTCTTGAAGTTGCGCTTGAAGCTGCGTTTGTGCTTGAAGTTGTGCTTGCATTTGTGCTTGTGCTTGATATTGTGCTTGAAGTTGCGCTTGTATTTGCGCTTGTATTTGTGCTTGTGCTTGAAGTTGTGCTTGTATTTGAAGTAACAGTTCGATTATATTATAATCACAGTGAGGATTTTTCTTACATTCACAATGGAAATTTTTATTACATTCACAATGGGAATTTTTATTATACTTATACTCAGCCATTAATATTCCTCCTATATATTTAATATAGACTAATTATATAGCCTTTCAATATAATATGAATAAAACGATAAAAGGTTACACAAATACAAAAAAACTACAAATATTTTTAAATAATATTTGTAGTTTTTTATATTTAAATATTAAGTTATGACGTAACGAATCGTTACGCCATAGTTTTTTGATATATTCTACTCTAATATTTCATCTTATCAGGTATAACCCCTCTTACGCCACCTTTAGGACACTTTGTATCTCCTATATACCTAGGTATCAAGTGAACATGTACATGCATAACAGTTTGTCCAGATACTTGACCACAGTTTACTCCAATATTGTATCCATCTGGTGAGTATTTTTCATCAAGTAGATTTTTTGCTTCGTCTATAAGTTCAAATATAGCTTGTCTTTCTTCTTTTGTTATATCGAAAAAGTCTTTTACGTGACGTTTAGGTATGAATAGCATGTGCCCTTTATTTACTGGAAATTTATCAAGTATAGCAAATGCTAGTTCATTTTCTAGTATGTAATCTTTAATTTCACAAAATATACAATTCATAATTTTCTCCTTATAAAGATTTACCAACTATCTACCTTGTTAATATAATAAGTAAATCTAAATTTTAATAATTTAAAATATGATTTATTTGATTTATATCTTTTATTTCCTCATTAAATTTTATATCACCATTATCTAAAATTTTTATAAAATCTTTCCCTATGTAAAAGCCTTCTTTTTCTTTTCTTAATTTAATTCCCTTACTTTCACTAATCTTTTTCAACACCTTATAGACTTCAATTTCTTTTCTATTTTTCAAGTAAAGTTCATGCATTGTAGTCGCATTTTTTAATAAGTATAAGGTAGTATAGTTCACTACAATTGGTCCATATTCAACACTAGAAATAGGTCCAACTTTTTCAAATTCATTCGTTTCAAATCTTATATAAGCTTCTTTTTCCTTATTAATATCACATTTTAACTCAATACAACTTCCTCTTTTATATT
>NZ_DATIRC010000273.1:0-4225 GCF_035470145.1 Romboutsia sp. | reverse complement strand
GAGATCAGCTGGGAGAACACACGCAGGAATTGATTTTTTTGTAGAACATGGTACGGAAGTAATAGCTATGACTAAAGGAAAAGTAAAAGCTGTTTATAATTTTTATGCTGGTACAAAAGCAGTTGAGGTCAAAAGTACTGATAATACCATTATTCGTTACACTGAAATAAAACCTTCCGTCAAAGTTGGTGAAATACTTGAACAGAGCCAAAAGGTTGGGGACGTAATTCGAAATAATACCAAAAAACATTCTTCGATGTTACATTTAGAGGTATATATGGGAACTAGTTCAGGTCAACTCACACAAAGAAAAAATAAACAATATAATTATGTTCCTATTAAAAATTATCAACGTAGATCAGATTTAATTGATCCAACAGGAGCTAAAGATCTAAGGGTTATTAAATAATTTAAAATATCATGAAGAAATATAGGAGAAATACAAAATATATAACGTATATTAAATACATTTGGGACAGGCGCATTCTGAGATACAGATCCAACGTTAACTGGAGAAAAAAGATATTTTATGGAAGAATTAACGAGTGGAAGATATGGTATAGTTTATCAAGAATATATACCTGATAAACCACAGAATATTCCTTCTTGGGCTTATTGGCATACAGGGCTAGTAAAAATAAAAAAATAATAAATTGAAAGTACATTACTTTTAATATTTTAAGTAATGTGCTTTTTATATTGTGCGCCCGGCATGGGCGACAACTTGACAGTGAAATTCTGATGTGGGTTTGGTAGAGGTTTAACAATTAAAGTTATACCTCTACAAGCTTATTATTGATATTATGTATAATTAATAATGTTTTAGCAAAAGGTGCTTGATATTTCATAACAATATTTTTAGCTTTTAATAAAATCAGTGATTTGATTTTTAATTATATTTAAGTAAGGAGATGCAAATAACTATACAACTTGAACTTAAATTACTAATAGAATAGTGGATTTTAAGGGTTATCCCTCGCCTCCACCATTGAAATCCACGCAAACACATTGATAATTTTATCAATGTGTTTTTATTTTATAGATAGAAAATTTTTACAGATATAAACACAAGATGATATAATATGAAATAATGTACCTTAAAATGCAAAAAAAAATATTTGAAATATAAATTAAGAAATGGAGGTATTTATATGAAAAATATCTTTTATTATGAAACTCAAATTGGAAGAATTGGAATTGCTCAAAATAGCGAAGGTATTACTAACCTTTATATAGCGGATAAATTATCATCAGAAGGGATGGAAATTAGAGAAACTCCGTTGATTAAGGAGGCAGCAAATCAACTTAAAGATTACTTATCAGGAAAAAGATTAGCCTTTGATCTTCCACTTGCTCCGCAAGGAACGGATTTTCAGATAAAAGTATGGGATGAACTTCAGAGAATACCATATGGACAGACTCATAGTTATAAACAGATAGCAGAAAAGATTGGTAAGCCAACAGCTGCTCGTGCTGTAGGCATGGCCAATAATAAAAATCCAATTTTAATTATAATTCCATGCCATAGAATAATCGGAAAAGATGGTAGTCTTGTTGGATATGCAGGGGGATTGAATATGAAAGAAAAACTTTTGAAAATGGAAAAACGACACCAAAATTGCTAAGGAGGAGCTCTACTGTGAATACAAATATTAGAGAACAACTTTTTGAACTGGCAGAAGATGAATATAAGAAATTTTCTTCAAGTCTTTTGCCAGGAATTGATAACTTGATTGGGGTTCGTCTTCCTGCTTTGCGAAAAATTGCAAAACAAATTGCGAAAAAAGATTGGCGCAGTTATCTAGAAAATGCGGATGAGATATACTTTGAGGAAATTATGCTACAAGGTATGGTACTTGGCTATGTTAATGAGGATGACATTGAAGATGTTTTAGGCTATATAGTTGATTTTGTACCAAAGATTAATAACTGGTCTGTTTGTGATAGTTTTTGCGTTGGATTAAAAATGACAAATAAAAATAAAGAAAGAATATGGTTTTTTTTACAACCATACCTTTTATCTGATAAAGAATTTGAAGTACGATTTGGAATAGTTATGCTGATTAATTTTTATATTGATAACGATTATATAAGATTAGTTCTAAAACAATTAGATAGTATTAGGCATGACGGATATTATGTTAAAATGGCAGTGGCTTGGGCAATTTCTATGTGTTACATTAAATTTGAAGAGCCAACATTAGATTATTTAAAAAATAATAATCTTGATGATTTCACATATAATAAATCATTGCAAAAAATATGTGAGTCTTTGAAAGTTGATAAGAAAACAAAAGTTTTTATAAGAGGTATGAAGAGAAAATAGTTTAAGTGTAAGTCATACTAAAATCGTACTTAAAAAATCCGTATATAGCTTAGTTATAAAATAGTTGGCTTATATACGGATTTTTATTTCGATTATTCAAATTTTTTTGGAAACTGTTTGATTATACCATCTGATAGTATATCAGCAAACATAATCATATGATCTTCACCTTTGTCATAGGCTTTTATATCTGCTTTCCAGTCCTTGTTTAATCTAGCAACAGCTTCATCTGTAGTCAATTGTAAGTGTTTATATAACATATCTTTTAAAACTTTATTTGAATAGTTAGGATTAGCACTACTTAAAAAATCGGCTATTTTATCGGCATTTTCATACCACAACTTATTATATTTTTCTAAATTATCTTTATTGCCATTCTTAGCAGCATCAACAACTTGTCCAGCAAGTGTTATATGCTCCCTTAGTAAGGCAGAAAGTTTATTTCCAGCTTCTTCACCATAATATGGCTTAATTGAATTACCAATATCATCTTGATTTTTAAGAAGTCTTTCTAATACAGAAATTTTATCTTCAAGTGAAGCTATATCACTTATAATAAAATTTCTAGTCCACAATACATGGTCAATCCAAAGCTTTCTTTCGTCCATTTTTAAATCAACCATAGATTTATTATAGTGAATATCTTTAACTCTTGTATTTTCTATAGCTTGAGCTTTAAATGGTACTAAAAATAAAATAGAGGAAAATAAAAATACTAAAATGATTTTTAATTTTTTTTTCATTGTCACATACTCCTTTATGATTGTAATTAAATTTATTTTATTCAAAGATAGGCGTATATATACAGGATAAGTTTTCATATTATTAGAAATTCAATATGGGTATAATAATATTAGAATAAAGAGTAATAACTCAGGAGGGGTATATATGGATAGAGAAAAGTTGCAAGAAGAATTCAAAGAAGAAATTGGTTTTGTACCACCAGGAGTAATGGTTTCTCAAGCATTTGGTGAAGATTTTCAAAAAATAATATCAGAATATCATCATGAAATTTGGAGAGATGGAGTAATTCCGCTCAAATATAGATACCTAATTGCTTTAGCAACAGCAGTATTTGATAACAATGAAACTAGAGCAAAGCTAGAAATGAATAAGGCAATAAAATATGGAACAACAAAAGAAGAAATAATAGAGGTATTAAAGCAACAAGTTTGGATGAAAGGAGCTCCAACATTAGTTAAAATAGCTCCATTAATCAGATACATGGAAAGTAAGTTTAATGAAGATTAAAACCGGATTGATTCCGATTTTTAGCAACTGTGTGATAAAGTCACAGAAATAAGTTTGATAAAATGATAATATCTAATTAATGACAATAATATTAAATTATACACTTAAATTAAAGATTGAGAGGATGACATAAATGACAAAACCATCAGCATATCATAAACAAGGATACACTTGTGCAGAAGCTATAATAAAATCATACAATGAAGAACATAACACAGATATACCAGTATCACTAGGAAGTGGAATGGGAGTAGGTGTGACAGTAGGTAGTTTATGTGGTGCTGTAAACGCTGCAGCCATGGTAGTAGGATTCATAAAAGGAAGAGAGGATAACTCTCAACCTAATGAAGCTAGAAATTATTCAAGGGAATTAATGACTAGAGTTAGAAATAAATATAATACAGAAATCTGCTCGGAATTAAAAAGAAATAAGGTGAGCTGTAGCGAAATAATAGATTTTTCATACGATGCTTTAAATGAATTATTAGACAATTAAATTTAATAAAGTTATAAATAACTAAAATACTAAATAAGCCTAGGGTGTAAATCAAATAGATTTAATAAGGTCTATAATAAGTTGTTGAATTTCTCGTTATAAAGGTAAGCTTAAATAAATACAAAAATATATTTTAATGGTATAGAGGGATT
>NZ_DATIRC010000272.1:0-1870 GCF_035470145.1 Romboutsia sp. | reverse complement strand
ATTTTAAACTATCCCAGTCTGGAATTGAATATAATTGACCAATTGCATTATTTAAAAATGCTGTATTCAATATATTAATTCCGATGAAGTTTAATGTTATTTCTCCTCCACCATCATCTATTATACTTTTTATCTTATTATATATAATATTTCCTTTTTTATCATTATCTGCAGCAGCTGACTGTAATTCATCCTTTATAATAATTTCGTATTTAATCATGTTAATTCACCTCTTTCTTACACTTTGCAAGGATATTGTTTAGTATTATGTATATATGATATATATGCAACTTACCTATTGAAGTTTCGTAATATCTTAGTTTTCCAATATAGCACTCATCAAATTCTCTTCTAAAATTAGAGTATATTATAGTTGCCTCCGTTATCCTACTTTGTTCCTTCATTTTTCCAATTTCATTATATATATAATCTAACTCAGACATATTCAATTCTTCTATTCTATTTATATCAATTGGAACACTTATTTTTAAATTATCAAACAATAATCTGTCATAAACATGATCTAATGTAAAATTTGTGAACAATGCAACATTCTCTTTATATTTAGTTTTAGTTATTTTGTTATATTCACTTGAATTATCTTTATCATTTTTAATTACTTCTTCACTTAGATGAAATTTAATTTCATCAAATTTTTTCGTAGAATAGTATGCTATTCCATCAAATTTTTCTTTTTTTAAAGTTTGTGCCAAAATTTGTGGTATTACATATTCTTCACAAAAAGAAAACCCTTTATATTCTTTCCTTTTTTCAAAGCTACATACAGAACTTAATAAGTTTCTAAAGAATTTACTCTCATCAAATGCTTTTGTACTAAATAACTTTAATGTGCTATTATCCTGTATTAAATTTTCATTTATATCTTTATATATATTATTTCTTAAATCATAAATTTTAATTTCCTTGTTTATTTTATATGTAGATACTTTAAAATCTTTTAACTGTTCATCATTTATTTCTAACTCTTCTATGATATCTACTATTGAACTCCCTAAATATATCATAGGTTGTCCTGTTAAACTGTATCTTTGATTGCTAACTAAATATCTTTTATTAAATGGTATATGATACATATCCCATGGAGTTAGAATACTTTTAGATACCCTACCTCTAAATAATATGCTATTTTTAATGTCTGCAGCTTCTAAATCTTCTAATATATTATAATGCTCCATAAACTCAGTAAACTTTCTTAATGATTCACTCCACTTTGCGTCTATCCATAATATATATATTTCCTTTATTACTTTAAAAAAGCTATAAATTTCCTCATCAGTAATTGATTCTAATAATTCTCTTAGTTTATTACAACCAATTGAACATTTTAATTTGCAGTCTTTACATTCTTTAGAATACTTTATTGCACATCTGAGCTGTGATATAAATATTTCTTTATATAAATCTAATGCCTCTTCATAATTATCTGCTTGAGACTGAGACATACGTCTTAATCTTTTTTGATAAATATCACTTAAAAAATCAACTAAGCATTTCATCTAATCTCTCCTTTTAAATATCATTTAGACTAATTTTCTCTGTAATTATATCATTAGTTAGTACATTTTCTTCTATTATATTATCTATTTTTATAGTAATTATGACTCCTGTAAAAAAGCTTCTCATTTCTTCAGACTTATAAGAAAAATTGTTAACATTATTTTCATCATACATATTCTCTTTTAATCTAATCATTGATTTTCCAGACATAATTTCTATTTCTCCATCTAAGTTCGATATAGTTTTCCTTAACAGATATAACCCTAGTCCTCCAGATGTATTTCCTTTTCTAGTCGTATTTAACTTTCTTAATGCCCATAAAATAGCTTTTTTATCATCATCAAAATCATAA
>NZ_DATIRC010000271.1:0-3793 GCF_035470145.1 Romboutsia sp. | reverse complement strand
GTTAATAAAATGTTTTCTTTCATATTATTTGGTTTCATAAAATCAACCTTTCTACATATAACTGTCATTTTAATAAATCAATTATAAGCTTATAAAAATTTATTGTCAATAAAGTGAGATATAGCTTTTATTATTGACTTTTAAAACAAGTAAAGATACAATAAAAATACAAATCGGTCGTCTGACTGACTGACTGACTGATAAATAAAGTGAGGGAAAGATATGAGCAGAATAAAGATAATAACAGATAGTTCATGTGATTTAAATAAAGATATAGTACAAAAATATAATATTGAGATTGTAGGTCTTAATGTATCATTTGGGGAAGAAACATATATAGATGGTGAAATGAATAATGATATTTTTTATAAGAGAATGGCAGAATACAAAGATCTTCCAAAGACATCTTGCCCTTCGCCAGAAAAATTTGCTAAAAGCTATGAAGGAATAGAAGATATAATAGTACTTACACTGTCATCAAAGTTATCAGCTACATACTCAACTGCAGTACTTGCAAAAAATATGGTTTTAGAAGAAAATCCAAATAAAAGAATAGAAGTTATAGATACTCAGACTGGATCGGTAGGTCAAGGTATTTTAGTTGCAAAAGCAGCGCAGTTAGCTCAGGAAGGAAAGTCTTTAAGTGAAATAGTAGAGATAATAGAAAAAATAAAAAATAATATAGTATTCTTTGGTTCGCTCGAAACTTTAGAAAATGCTATAAAGGGTGGGAGAATAAATCCTTTAGCTGGAAAGTTAATAAATGCTTTGAATTTTAAGATTATAATTCAAGTTATAGATGGATTAGTTAAACCAGTTGATAAAGCTAGAGGAGATAATAATTGTCTTAAAAAGGTAGTTGAAAATGTCTGCTCAAGAATAACTAAAGATGAAAAAAAGGTGTTAGCTATAGGTCACTCTAATTGTTTACAAAAAGCATTAAAGGTTAAGGAAATGATGCTTGAAAAACATAAATTTGAAGATATTACAATAAGTGAAGTAGGTTCTGTTATGGGGACGTATACTTCAAAAGGTGCAATTTTAATAAGTGTTTTATAAAATGATTATTTGATATAGATTATTTAACAAAGTTCTTACGAATAAGTAGTATGTTTATTACATTTGTAGGAACTTTATTTTTATAGTTAGAAATAAAGTTAAATTATAATACGGAATATAAAATTTATAGAAATAAAATATAAATAAGGAAATCTAGAAAACGGTTGCACAGTTAAAAATGCTATGTTATAATTCAACTATAAAGGCGATGCAAGCGATTGCTCAAAATGAAAAATGGGAGGAATATGATATGGGATTAAAAAGAATTTTAAGCTTAGTAACAGTAACAATGTTAGTAGCAAGTAGTGTTATTGGATGTAGTTCAAGTGGAGGAGACACTGCAAAAGAAGGAGACCAAGTAAAGGTAGATATATTCCAATTTAAGGTAGAAGCAAAAGATGCACTTGAAAAGGCTGCAGAAGTTTATGAGGAAAAAAATCCTAACATAGACATAAATATAGAAACTGTAGGTGGTGGTAATGATTATGGTGCTGCCTTAAGATCAAAATTCCAATCAGGTCAAGAACCTACTATATTCAATGTAGGTGGGCCACAAGATGTTAAAGATTGGTCGTCTAAATTAGAAAACTTATCAGATCAACCTTGGGTTAAGGAAGCTTTTGATGGAACGTTAGGTTCAGTAACAACTGATGATGGAACATTTGGTATGCCATTTAACCAAGAAGGATATGGATTTATATATAATAAAGAGATATTTGAAAAAGCTGGAATAGATCCAGCATCTATAACAAGTTTTGAAGCTTTAGAAAAAGCAGTTAAAACATTAGATTCAAAGAAAGACGAGCTAGGGCTAGAAGCTGTATTGGCACTTCCAGCAAAAGAAAAGTGGCTTACAGGACTTCATTTATCAAATACTGCATTAGCGAATGAATTTGAGAGTGGAAAGCAAGCTTATGAAGCTAAGGAATTAGAATTTAAATATGAAAAAGAATTAAAAGAATTATTAGATTTACAAACTTCATATGCATATATGCCAGATGGTAAAACTGCATCTATGAATAGTGTTGACTATGCTATGCAAGTTGAACAAAAATATTCAACTGGTAAAGTAGCTATGATTCAAAATGGTAACTGGGCATATGGTGGAATAAAAGGTGTTAATGCCGATATAGCAGATAATTCAGGTATATTACCAATGCCAATTAAGGGTGTTAAAGAAGATTGTATACCAGTAGGAGTTCCAATGTACTGGTCTATAAATAAAGACAAGTCTGATGCAGAAAAAGATGCAGCTAAAGATTTCTTAAATTGGTTATATACTTCTGATGAAGGTAAGAAAATGATAATAGAAGATTTCAATTTCATACCAGCATTTAAAGGATATGAAAGTGATGAATTACAACCAAAAGATCCGTTATCAGCAGATATATTAAATTATGCTAATGAAGGAAAAACGATGCCATGGGTATTTATGGGATATCCAAGTGGATGGGGAGAAAACGTAGTTGGTGCTAATATACAAAAATATCTAGATGGAAGCATGACTTGGGAAAATGTAGTTAAGAATGCAAAATCTACATGGTCAGAAGATAGAAAATAGCATTGAATAAATGACATGATATGAACAGGAAAGTACAAATGTACTTTCCTATAATTGAAGTACAGGAGTGTATAATTATATTTTTGATTTAAAATTCAAAATACATTTCAGTTTTAAAAAAAATTAAAGGAGAGAATTTTATGGCAAGTAAAGAAGTACAATTCGAAAAAAAGAAATCAATTGCCAAAAATAAAACTAGCAAAAGTAAACATGGATTAACATTTTGGGCATTTGTAGGACCTAGTTTATTTGCATTTTCATTAGTAATATTAATTCCATTAATACTTGGTATATATTATTCATTTACGGACTGGAATGGAATTGGTTCGGATATAAAGTTTATAGGATTTGAAAACTATATAAAAACATTTTCTGATGAAGGATTTAGAAATTCGCTTTTCTTTACAATTAAATTTACTTTCGTATCAGTTATTAGTATAAATATTATAGCATTTGTATTAGCACTTTTAGTTACGAGAGAATCGAAAATAAGCAATTTACTTAGAACTATATTTTTTATGCCTAACTTAATAGGAGGTTTAATTTTAGGATTTATATGGCAATTTATATTTGTAAATGTATTTAATGTTGTAGGTCAGACACTAGGCCAAGAGTGGATGATGGGATGGCTATCAAATGCAACTACAGGCTTTTGGGGAATGGTAATTATAATGGCTTGGCAAATGGCAGGCTATGTAATGGTTATATATATAGCGGGTCTTCAAAATGTTCCACCAGAGTTAAATGAAGCGGCAAAAATAGATGGAGCATCAGCTTTACAAAGAATAAGACTTATAACTTTCCCAATGATAAAACCAGCATTTACAATAAGTTTATTCTTAACACTTTCAAACTCATTTAAATTATTTGACCAAAACTTAGCTCTTACTAATGGAGGTCCAGGAAATGCAACTCAAATGCTTGCGCTTAATATTTATCAAACTGCATTTTCATATAACAAAATGAACTTAGCACAGGCAAAGGCAGTAATATTCTTTATATTAGTTACAGTAATAACACTTGTTCAAGTTTATATAACTAAGAAAGATGAGGTGGAGGCATAATGAAAAAAAAATTAAGCAAATGGACATTAGACATATTAGGGATAGTATTAGCTTTAATTTGTTTGTCACCATTTTATATAATAATTGTAAACTCTTTCAAAACTAAAGG
>NZ_DATIRC010000270.1:0-2195 GCF_035470145.1 Romboutsia sp. | reverse complement strand
AGTATTTGAAACTATAACTGTTCCTGTATTTTCTGACACGGGTACTCCTACCATTACTCTTGACCCTATAACTACTGTACTTGTTTCGCCTACAAATGTAAAAGATTGTTGTCTAAAAACTAATGCCGTTGAAATAGAGTTTACTTTAGCGGTAAATAGTGCAGCAGCATAAATTTTTACCTTTATAAGAAATAGGTGCTATGATAGAGAACGCAATTATAATAACATTATCGGTATGTCTTTTTAGCTATTTAGGGTTAAAGGATGCTATATTATCTATCTATGATAAGATAATCGGTAAAAGGTGGTATATCACTACCTTATTTCGTGATGTAATATCATGTACCAAATGTTTATCTTTTTGGTTAGTATTATTTATTAGCATAATAAGTGGATATGCTATTATAAGATGCGTTCTTGTATCTTTTATTTGTGCTTTTCTATCTTTATGGATAGATATACTATTAATGTATATAAATAAAATATACGATAAGATATGGGAAGATTTGTAGTAGTAAAACCTAAGCCAACTAAATCGGTTAAATGTCCGAATTGTGTTCGGTCAAATGGTGAAAAGAGAATGATATATGGGTAAAATGACAATATATGATATTACAAAGGATAACTATGCAAAAGCTAAGGGAGATGATAATAAGATGTGGAATAGCACAAAGTTATTATCTGACACTATTTGCACGAATTGTAATATGAGTGAAAATGATTATTGGAGATTATTAAAGAAATATTATTCAATAATGGCGGGTGAGCATTTTAATAAGGAGTTTGCTGAATGGCAGATTTCTCAAATGTTTTATATAGATAAGAATGGTAAAAGACACGATAGTCCTTATTGGTCTATGGCGCAAAAGATAGAGGTATATAAAACCATAAAGCCAAGATTAAAATATGATTATAACGAGTATGATTTTGCTGTTACTTTAGAAATGATTCAAAGTGATAATCATTGTTTATATGCTGATTGGTTTCCGAACGCTACGGAAAGTGAGATGACTGATAAATACATACAATCAGCTATTACGTGGCTAAATGATGATGACTACCCTAATGGTGGTAAAATTTGGAGATACTTTAATAGTTAATAAATTGAAAGCAGTCTTAATGTTATCTGTATTTTTAATAGTTGATATAGTATAAACTTGAACGCTGATAGGAAACGCATTAAACATAGAATAATAGTAATGTACTAAATGTTTATTCCAAGTCAAGTTGTTATGTTAACGTGAATATATAGTTACAGTATAAGCTGCTTTCGCCTATTATACTTGGATATGAAAAAGAGTGATTTGATGGCATTATATATGATGACTAATAAAGGAAATACTATTAGTGTCAAGGAATTTATAGATTACGCTAAATCTATGAATGATAAGAAGTGGATAGCGGATAAGTTAATGACAATAGAACAAAACACTAAACGTAATAAAGGTAAGGATTTCTCTTTAGATTTAGGGGCAAACGTATTAGGTAACGTTATTACGGATGGTGCTATATTTATATTTAAGAAGTTATTTTAATATGAAATATAAAAGCAAGAAACACTATGCAATACAAGACAAAATAAAAGAGATGTATATAGATTTCTGCCTACTACATCTCTCTGATTATTTAAAGACTTATGATTTTAACAGGATAGTTTATTACCTACGTTAATCTCTAACTATATCCAAGTCAACATCTTTAGATACGGAAATTTTAACCTTTGGTCTTATTGCATCAACACTTTTATTTGAATAATTATTAAGGTTGCGACCCGAATTAATTAATGTTTTAACTTGAAACCATTTATCCCTCAAGTTAACGCTATTTTGCATCTCCTCTTGTATCTTATTAACACCATATCCAACACTACCTACCTCTACTTTTGAATCATCATAACTTGATAGATTGGCTATATTCTCATAAGATTTATCATAATAAGTATATAAAGTCAGCCACCACATCCACCTAGCTCTACAATTCTCCCTATCTAAATCTTTACTTAACATATCGGCTTTTTCAACATTAAATAGAGCGGATATAAAGTCGGCAAGATTATTATAAACATCAAAATTACTATTCCTTAATATCATGCACACCTCTTGCAATGTGTCATTTTTAATATTGTTAAAGTTCTTTTTCAGTTTCTGTTCATTCATTATAATAGCTCCTTACATTCTTCAATTAAGTCCTTAAAA
>NZ_DATIRC010000269.1:0-3487 GCF_035470145.1 Romboutsia sp. | reverse complement strand
ATGAATGTTATAGGGTGTTCTAAGGAAAATAAAAATAAAGTAGAAAACAAAGAAGATAAAATTGTAGTATATACAACTGTATTTCCAGTATATGACTTTGCTAAAAATATAGGCAAAGACAAAATAGATTTAAATTATATAGTACCACCAGGAGGAGAGCCACATGACTATGAAATAACTCCAAAAGCAATGAAAGATATACAAAGTGCACAATTACTTATAAAAAATGGGCTTGGAATAGATAACTTTGCAGATAAAATACAAAGTGAGTCAAAATTAAATATAGTAGTGGCAACAGATGGGATTAATGCTATAAGCTATGAAGATAAATTAGTACATAACCATGAACATGAAGGTGAAGAAGCTAATGAAAATGAAAAAGAGCATAATCACGGTGAATATGACCCACATGTTTGGTTAGACACAGATTTAGCTATAAAAGAATGTGAAAATATAAAAAAGGCGCTTATAAAAGTTGATGAAAAAAACAAAGATTATTATGAAAATAATTACAATGAATATACTGAAAAATTAAAAGAATTAAAAGTTAAATATGATGAAAATTTAAAATCACTAAAAAATAATAGATTAATAGTATCTCATGATGCTTATGGATATTTATGTAAAAATTATGGTATTGAGCAAATATCAATAACAGGAATTAGTCCAAATCAAGAACCATCTCTTAGTAAAATAAGTGAAATATCTAGCTTTGCTAAGAAAAATAATATAGAATATGTATTATTTGATGGACTTGTAAATCCTAAAGTAGCTCAAACTATAGCAAATGAAGCCAATATAAAGACAGCGGTTTTATATTCAATAGATGGATTAACAAAACAAGACTTTGATAATAATGAAGATTATATATCTTTAATGAATAAAAATTTAGATACGCTAAAACTAGCTTTAAAGTAGGGAATAAATATGAATGAAATAATAAAAATTAATCATGTAAGCTTTGGGTATGGAAACAAACCTATACTTGAAAATGTAAGCCTTGATATAAAAAAAGGCGATTACATAGGTATAATAGGTCAAAATGGAGCAGGAAAAAGCACTTTATTAAAACTTATGATAAATACAATTAATCCAGTAAAAGGAAGTATTGAAATGTTAGGAAAAGATATAAAAAACTTTAATAATTGGGATGAAATTGGATATATAAATCAAAAATCAAATTCATTTTCATCATCTTTTCCTGTTACCGTAAGTGAAGTTGTGTCTATGAACTTAGCCTCTAAAATTGGATTATTTAAGAGAATAAAAAAACATCATTTAAAAGAAGTAGAAAAAGTATTAAAATTAGTAGGAATATATGAATATAAAGATAGATTAATAGGAAGCTTATCTGGAGGACAACAGCAAAAAGTATTTATAGCTAGAGAGCTAATGAAATCTCCTAAGATATTATTTTTAGATGAACCTACTGTTGGAATAGATGTAAATGGTCAAAAAGAATTTTATAAAATACTTAAAGAGTTAAATGAAAACTTAAATCTTACCATAGTAATAGTTTCACATGACTTATTTATAGTTAAGCAAGAAGTAAAAAAAATTGCTTTAATAAAAGATAAAAAAGTTAAAGTAATACAAAATAATAAAAATGATATAAGTAAAAATATGGTATTAGAGTTTTTGAGTAATTAAGAAGTAGGAGGAAGTAGTTTGGAAATTTTTCAATATGATTTTATGGTAAGAGCACTTGTAGCATCAAGTATAGTTGGATTAATATGTCCACTTATGGGGATGTTTATAGTGTTTAAAAAGTTATCGCTTATAGGAGATAGTTTATCACATATAGCCTTATCAGGAATAGCAGGAGCTACTATACTTGGGGCAAATCCAATTTTAGGTTCATTAATTGCTTCAAGTATATCAGCTATAATAATAGATAAATTGAGAGTGAATTTAAAAGAATACGCAGATTTATCAATAGCTATAATAATGGCATTAGGTGTTGGGATTTCTGGAATACTAATAAGTGTATCGAATGTGAATTTTGATTTGTTTTCATTTATGTATGGAAGTATAGCTACAGTTAATAAAGATGATATAACTATAATAATTATCACAGCTTTTATGATAATTTTATTTATAAAGCTATTTTTTAAAGAACTTGTATATATAACTTTTGATGAAGAAAATGCAAAGTTTTCTAAAATACCAGTTAAATTTATAAATACAATATTTATGATTTTAGTAGCTGCTAGTATAACAATAACTTTAAGAATTGTAGGAGTGCTTTTAGTATCGTCATTAATAGCCATACCTGTAGCCACTAGTTTAAAGGTAGCTAAAAGTTTTAAAAATGCTATATTTTATTCTGTTTTATTTGGAGAAATAGCAATACTGAGCGGTGTTATTGCATCTTTTTACTTAGACTTACCTCCAGGAGGGACAATAGTTGTAATAAGTGTGGTTCAACTTTTAATTGTTAGTTTTTTTAGTAAGATTATAAACAAAAATAAAGTAAAAATGGTATTTAATAAATAATATGAATAAATAATATTGAAAAATTTTATAGCGGTTATTAAAATGTAATTTTAAAAAAATATAAAAAAGTGTTGACGAAAATCAAATAAGATAATATAATAATATTTGCAGCAAATATGATAAGAAACAAGTCGAAACGACAAACTATTGTGATCCATTAGCTCAGTCGGTAGAGCACCTGACTTTTAATCAGGGTGTCCCGCGTTCGAGTCGCGGATGGATCACCAATTATGGAGAGGTGTCCGAGTGGTTTAAGGAGCTGGTCTTGAAAACCAGTGATGCTTAACGGCACCGTGGGTTCGAATCCCACCCTCTCCGCCAATAGCGCCCAGATAGCTCAGTCGGTAGAGCAGGGGACTGAAAATCCCCGTGTCGGTGGTTCGATTCCGCCTCTGGGCACCATATTTAAATATTGTGGCGGTATAGCTTAGTTGGCTAGAGCGTTCGGTTCATACCCGAAAGGTCACAGGTTCGACTCCTGTTACCGCTACCATATAAATGTGGACCTTTAGCTCAGTTGGTTAGAGCGCCCGGCTCATAACCGGTAGGTCCGGGGTTCGAGTCCCTGAAGGTCCACCACTTTTATATAAAAAATTAATTTCGAGGTGTAGCGCAGTTTGGTAGCGCACGTGGTTTGGGACCATGGGGCCGGGGGTTCGAGTCCCTCCACCTCGACCAATTATGGTGGGTATAGCTCAGTCGGTTAGAGCGCCAGATTGTGGCTCTGGAGGCCGTGAGTTCGAATCTCATTACTCACCCCATATTTGACCCATTAGCTCAGTCGGTAGAGCACCTGACTTTTAATCAGGGTGTCCCGCGTTCGAGTCGCGGATGGATCACCATTAATTCTTTGATGGCGACATAGCCAAGTGGTAAGGCAGTGGACTGCAACTCCTTGATCCCCAGTTCGAATCTGGGTGTCGCCTCCATTAAAAACTAAATGCCGAAGTGGCGGAACTGGCAGACGCACAGGACTTAAAATCCTGCGGGA
>NZ_DATIRC010000268.1:0-5912 GCF_035470145.1 Romboutsia sp. | reverse complement strand
TATGTTACATCTATAACTTCTTCTTCTCTACCTTCTCCATCTATATCGAATGTTACTTTTTCTTCGATTACTTTTTTAACTTTTATTGGACTTTCCAATTTATTCACCTCTACACTTTTTTCATATGCTATCAAATCTACTTGACCTTCTAATTGCTCAGTCACATCATACATAACAACTTCTCCATCTACTATTTCAACTGATATGTTGTTCATTTTAAATATTTCTATTTTTTCTGCATCTATCTCCTTGAACATACCATCTGTTAAGAAGTCCTCATATTCTGGAACAGTACCTTCTTTTTTGAACTCTAATACTTCTATTTTTGCTATTGTAGCATCATCTAATTCCATTTGTTCTTTTGCTTGTTTTAATACATACATCTCAGTATCAGTTATTTTTGATACTTCTAATCCTCTTACAAGTATTTCATCTATTTTCTTAAGCATAACTTCCCCTAATGTATCCGATTCTGTAAAGTAATCACTTAGTACATAGTAGCCACCACATACACTCATATCGCTACTTATAAATATTTTTTCTAATACATTTGCTACTTCTGCAGGTTCTGCAGTTTCTAACTCATTACGCATAGCATCGTCTAAACTTATTTCTTCTATCATTACATCTGTTATTCCTAAGTATACACCTATATCTTCATAGTTTAATTCATTTTTAACATTTTCCCAAACATCCATCCAAGTTTCACAAGTCTTATGTAATCTTCTTACTCTTATTAATCTTTCCATTTCTTCTCTTACGCTTTTTATGAAGTTGAAGTTTTTTCTACATTCACCTACATTTTGTTCTCCTAGCAATGTAGCCATAGTTCCATCTGATATATTGTTAATTTCACTATAAAGTTGTTTTTGTTTAAATTCTTTTTCTGCATCTGGATATATTTTTCTAAGTTCTTCATGTCTTGAATATTTGCAGTTATTATCCCATAAGAAACACATGTCTTTTACTATTTTCCCAGTTTCTTTTTCTTCTACATCTACCAATACTTCTGCAGTTCCAAATATTCCATTTACCACTATTTTTATATTTCCAACTATATCGAAATCACCTGCTACCCACTTAGCAACTTCTGTTTTAAATGCAGGAGTCTTTAATAATGTACAATCTTTTAATTCAAGCATGTAATCATATGCTTTTTCTGTTATTCCCCAGAAATGTAGTTCTGTTTCATTTATCTTTTTATATGTACCTAAATCATCTGCACATTTTTCTATGCATCCATCCATTAAATCATTTCTCATTATCTTTATTTGTGCCATTAATTCCTTCTTAGTTAATCTTCTCATTGTGTTCACCATTCCTTCATTATTTTTTGTGTTTTGTTGTGTCGGTTCTGATTCTATTGTACATACTTGGTATTTACTTGTCAATGGTTTTATTTCTACATATTCATTATTTCCAGTTCTTATTCCACCAAATACAAGGTGTTGATATACTTCCAGTATTTCTTTTTCTATCATATTTTCTATGTATTCCTCTTTAGATACATGTGTTGGTTCATGCTCTATGTGACTATTTTTATCAAAGTTCCACGTTATAAACTTATCACCGAATACTATCTTTAATAACATCCCTAAGTTTGCCAATACTTCTTTCCTAAAGTCTTGATATTTACCTTCTGTGATTTTAATTATTTTTTCCATATGTGTACTACCTTCCTTCTCTGTGTGTGTTTTAGAAACTTCTGTTGTAACATCTATCATTCTTACATCATCTATATCATATATTTCTTGTTTTTCTTTTGTTATTTCTATGTGATCTATTACTTTGTATATGTCACATTCTTCTTTCTTGAAACCGAACCCAACTTTAGTTGCTTTTGTGCTATCTACTATCGTGCTTATATCAGGCTTTATATCAAACTCATGTTGTAGTTTTGTGAATAGTTCCATTAACTTTGTTGATATGATTGCTTTTTCTGTATGGTAGTCAATCTTATCTTTACTAAAATCTAACACTAATCCACCGATGTTGTATTTTATTTTATAACCTTCAACAACAAATCCTTCTGTTATCATTGTGTTTTCTGGTACATCTATTTTTTCACTTTTAGGTAATCCTAAAGTATCAAATAAATATGTTTTCAACTGTCTTTTTTGTGTTCCTATACCATCTACATTAACTTCTTTTAACTCTACTTGTGTTTTTAATTTTTCCATTTCTTTTACCTACCTTTGTGTGTATTTGTGTGTTGTATTTCTACTGGATGGAGAGTTTTTCGGAACTCTCCCAAAAACCTTTTACATACATTGTAGGCAATATGGGCAGAACTCACCAAAGCCTACATAATCTACATTTTCATATTCTTTTTTTATGTCATTTTCATAATCTACCATCTCATGTTGAGTCATGCCAGTTATTATTTCTTCAATGTTTTGCTCAGTTCCATCTTTGAAGTATATTGTAGGACTATAACAATATTCATCTAAGTGTTCATGGCATCCACTACATTCTTCATCTATTATAAAGATTCCTAAGTTAGATTCTATATACTCTTTAAGTTCTTCTTCATCTTTACATACTGTTTCAAATTCATCATCTATGTGATATGCTCCCCAACCACCATCGTAGCTAAATGTTATATTATTTTCAGTTAATATTGCAGTTAATTTTTCATTCATGTTTTTATCTCCTTAGTTTTAAGTCACATCGACTATTATTTTATATTTATATAACCATTGTTATTTACATTAAATACTTTTTTCAATAATTTTTTCTCTAATTGTGTATATGCTTTTTCTCTTAATAAAGCTATACGTGCTTTATCATAATCCCACTTAGTTAATATAATTCGATTCAAAGGATAACTACATTTTTGTCTTATAAAACTTATTGAGTCTAAATCTACTTTACCACTTTTTAACAACGTTGCACTCATTGATGTATTTTCATATCCATATCCTTTTTTCATTTCTCCATCTTGATATACCAATTCTATATCTTTACTTTCAACTCCATTTTTAATTAATTCCACTGTTGTTTTTTCAAACTCACTTATTATTATTTGTACATCTTTCATGTCTAATAATCTAGCATTACATCTTTTTTGAACCTCGTTTAATCGTTCTTCTACCTTTGATAATTTACTCATATCACCATCTCCTTTTATTGTAATCCATAGTGAGTTAACACTGTATCCCAATATTTTTTATAGCCTATTCTACTTTTTACTTCTTTTGTGTTTGGTACTATTGATTGCCATCTCTCAGACCATCTTTTAGATTGCTCTCTATCAAATCCAGTGTAGCTATCTGACACATACATCCACTTATCATGATAAACTTGACCTCTGGCTTTAGTTAACTTTATTTCTTTTGTGTCTAACTTCACCAGATATGCATCTCCTACTTCTGGATCATTTGCTATATCGAAATCATCACTCATTGTGAATGTTACTGTGTTTTGTATTTTATTAACTTTTACTATTGCCATCTGCAGGAACAACTTCATGCCCATATTTTTTCTGAATATTTTCTCTGCTCTTTGTATCATCTCCACGTATTCTGGTTTTAAATCATATCTTTGAGTTATGTGTGTATATACACATCCACCTATTCTTTTCATATTATCCACGCTCCTATAATTATATTATAATGGTAGTGATACTTAAAGGCTACCACCAGACCTTTATTTTTAGTTATAACTTATTGAGTCTAAGTATGTTTCTATTGCCATGTTAAGTTGACCTAAATTATCTAGCGTATAGTTCCAGTCACCCATACATGCAGGATAGAATAGATACATATTTTCTTTTTCATTTACAACTATTGAACTATCATCTTGTAATATGTATATCTTTTTATCTTCTGATTCTTCACTTGTTTTGATTGCATCTTTTACTATTGGTGACAATTCAACTTCTGTATATCTTTCAATCGGTGCTTTATAATCAACTGGCAATGTTGTTACTATTGGTTCTTCTTTTTTAGTAAATTGCTCACTGTTTATATTTTCAAGTTCTGCTATTCTATCATACATGTGATTCATGTTATTTACTACATAACCACCTACTAATATATTTGCTCCTACTAATATTCCCATTACTAATGTTTTTAAGTTTTTCATTTTATTTTCTCCTTCTGGATGCTCGACCACATCCACCTATTATTATTTTGATTCAAGTAACTTATACTCAACTACTTTTGGTGCATATCTATATAAATTATCTATAATATATTTCAACTCTTTTTCTATAGTTGATGGTTTATTTGTAACTAATATTGCCTTTCCAAATATATAATCTATATCATTATCTCCTATATCTCCTACTCCTATATGTGTTCCATAGTCAGTAAACAATATATTTGTTTTATCTCCATTTTCATATGTAAATTCATACAATTCTTTTTTCATATTATTACCACCCTTCATTTTTACATGTTTAATATTTCTTCAATTTGTTTACTGTATTTTTTCACTTCTTCTTCTTCTAAATCATACCATGAACCACCTGCTATTTCATCTCCACTATCACCAGTTATTTTATATTTTCCATCTACTTCTTCAACATTTATATATATGCTTAATCTATCATTGAAAACTACACATACATATTCATTTCCTTCCATATCACCTGCCCATTGAGCATATATATTTCCTTTGAAGTTTCTTTTTAATATTGTATCACATACTTTAATCATTTCTTTTACACTTGTACCTACTTGTTTTTCAACTGCTACATCTGCAGTTAGTTCTTCATAAAATTCTATCATTGCCTTTTGTGACTTGAATTTTTTAGTTTCACATATATATCCTTCTTCACTTGGTTTCTTATTCTCTGTAGTCCATAGTACACATAACATTTGTTTCTTGTTTTTATCACATGCATCCATGAATGCTATTTTAAAATCATTCTTTAATACTACTATCGTTGCTCCATGATATGATTCAGTTATTACATCTGATGCGTTGAATATTTCTATGTTATTTTCTTTTACGTATTTTGCTACTTTTGTTAATTTTGTTAAGTTTTTCATTTTATTTTCTCCTTCTGGATGCTCGACCACATCCACCTATTATTATTTTTAGTTGGTGGTATTTTGGCTACCACCGAGCCATATTATTTTCTAGTATTTACCTAATCCATATTGGAATCTATATATATTTTTGAAATATGATAGATTATCACCGTATCCACATACATGAATCCTACATTTGTTTTCTAGGTAGTCTATAAAGTTTTTCACTTCTTCTTTTGATAATCCCCATTTAAGCATTGCTTTTTCTGTATCTGTTGGTTGTGGTATTCTGTATTTTTCAAACGCACCCAGAGCATCTACTATGTTTTTATAATAATGTCCCCAGATTAAACCATTGTCCGTTTTTGTGTGTATTGAATATTCTACGCCACTTGGATACATTTTACTAGTACCTCTGTACCATGTTACCAATACTTTATTCTCTTTACCTTCTAATGTTATTTCATGTTCAATGAATGTAGAGCATACTAATAATTCTTGCTTAAGTTCTCTTAGTTGTTTTCTTTTTCTCATGTATACAGTTTCTTTGTATCCTTCTGTCATTTCACGCATTTCCATATCTTGTATTACTTTTTCCACTCTTTCGGCTCTCTCTCTTAAGAACTCACATCTTTCTTTTTGTAGACTTTTATCATTCACTATTTTGTTTATTGTTTTCATTATCATAGATGCTTGTTTTGTTTTTATGTATTCTAATTCTTCACTATCTACTGTTGTTCCTAATATTCCACCACCGAATTTTTTCCACTTCATTTGAGAAACTTCTAATATTAAATCATCCCCATCTTCATATACCCAGAATTTTACATGTCCTTTATCAAAAGAAACTTCATCCATAAATCTTGTGTCAATATCTACAAAAAGAAAGATGTGAGTTCTTAAGAGAGAGAGCCGAAAGAGTGGAAAAAGTAA
>NZ_DATIRC010000267.1:0-2458 GCF_035470145.1 Romboutsia sp. | reverse complement strand
ATATCCTCTAACTTAAAATCCTCATACACAAAAATCCCTCCTAATAATCAGCCTCTTAAAAATGAAGCCTTGGGTAATTATATCAATAATGCCTATACTTAGTTTCACCATCTCTACACTTAGCAACAATCAAATCACCTAACATCATATTTTTAGGCTCTATAATGAATCAATGTTATTATGGCGGACATACTAAAGATATAAAGCTAAAAATAAAATATATAAATTCGAATATTATAAATAATAATGAAAGGTAATATAATGAGAAAAAAAAGATATTTCCAAAATCACTATAAATATGATAAAAGTCATGATACTTATTTAATCAAAGTGTCTCTTGATGATTATGATGATGTATATGATGATTGGGACCCTTCACCTTTTAAGAAAAGAGATATTGAAGACGAGTTTAATGACTTTGTAGTAAATTCGTCAGAGGATATACCTTTAAATTTCGATATCGAAATTGTTCTTTATTTGCCTGAATCTAAAAAAGATCCAAAGAAAGAAGTAGCTTTAATATCAGCTTACAAAAATCATTACAATTACGCAATACAAAGACTTGTAAAGAAAAAATCAAATCTTAACAAAAAAAATTTATCGTATTTATTTCTTTCTATTTTGTTTCTTAGCATAGGTTATTTCTTTATTAAAGATACACAAAACGTATTTCTTAATGTTTTGCACGAAGGAATATTTATAGGTGGGTGGATGTTCTTGTGGGAATTTTTTACAAATATTTTTATAACTACAAGAGAAATACAAACCGAATATATGCTGTATAAAAGGTTATATCAGTCTGAAGTTAATTTTATTTATCATAAGTAATAGGCTGATACAGCTTAATTTTATAGAAATCGCCGTTAATTATAATACGGTTCATTGCTATTTATACTAAATAAAAAATTCACTTCGCTTAAGCAACGTGTTGGCGAACTATTTCAAGCTTGGCAGTTAGTATTAAAACTTATCCACAAACCAGATAAGTTTTAATACCTTAAAATATAAATAAGATATACCCCCTACGTCATAAAAAATGACGTGGATATATCTTTAATATTTTAAATTATATGTAATGACAATGCAGATACTATAATTCCAGCTATAGCATTACCTAAAAATATTCCTATAAGTGCATCTTTAAGCCGCATTTTAAATATAGATGCTAGTGCAGCAGCACTCCAAGATCCTGTTGTTGGAAGTGGAATTCCTACAAATAAAATAAGGCCTATTATACTTGCAGCCTTTAACTTTTTTGCTCTTCCCTCAATTTTTCTATCTATCCATCTTGCCACTTTATTAAAATACTTTCTTTTCCTTAAATAATTTATTACATGTCTAAATGCTAATACTATAGGAATTGCTATAATTGTTGAACCTATTAAACAAAATATGTATAGATATAACGGATTTAAATTCATGGATATCCCTATTGGTATTGCTCCTTTTAATTCTATAACTGGTATCATAGAAAAAAACATCAATTTTATATATTCCAATATTGTGTTCCTCCATAAAGTGTATTTGGGTGTTTTTCTAGACTAAATATTTTATTCATTTTATCCACCCTTTTATTTATAGTTATTATATTATATCACACTAAATTTCAATTTATTATTAACTATACAAAATTATATCCACGATTGACTATTTACTTACTTTAGATTGATAAGTATTTATTATGCACACAAAACATTAATGAAATTTTTTAGACACCTTTTTTATTGTATAAATAAAAAGAGTTGTCCTAATATAAGAATTTCTCAATTCATACTAAAACAACTCTCAACTTAAATTATATTTAATAAAACCTATCGTTTTTGTGGCTATTTCTTTAGCATAGTATTTTCTCAAAAGCTATTCTTTTACTTTTATCTTCTAAATAAATTATTCCACAATACTGAAACTTATTTTTCTTAAGTAACTTTTGCATAGATAAGTTTTCTTCATGTGTATCTACTTTAATACTATGTACACCTTTATTTAAACAAAGCTGCTCTATATCTTTAATAATTTGAGATGATAATCCTAATCCTTTATAATTGTTGTCAACAGCCATTCTATGAATAACTGCATATTCATTATTACTAATCCATTCACCATCATAAATAGAGTTATATGTTTTCTCTTTATCAAAAGAAACTGATACAGTAGCAACAATATTATTATATTTTATCAATACATAACTATTTTTATTGATAATATCATTTCTTATTGTCTCAACGTTAGGATAATTATCCTGCCATTGATTAATCCCTTGTTCTTTAAAGTAAGCTTGTGCTTGTTTAATAATGTTCATTATATCATTAATATCTGTTTCGACTGCTTTTCTAAATTCCATATCAATTCTCCTTATCCCCTCTAAAGGAGGTTATTTTAATCTATTACTAAATTTAATGCATCTTTTTCTTCTAATGGCTTTGAGAATAAATATCCTTGTATATAATCAATATCCATA
>NZ_DATIRC010000266.1:0-1920 GCF_035470145.1 Romboutsia sp. | reverse complement strand
CCTTTATAACAGCTTCTGGTTTTATACATTCTTTTATAAATTCCTCTGAAACATGTTTACAAGTTATTTCTCCATTTTCCTCTAATTTTTCTAATATATCATTCATTAAAGTATATGTATGGTTAAACTTTAAGTCCCAACAACGTCTTCTCATTCCACAATCTTTACATTGATCATTGTGTATCATATCTACAATACTAGCTATATCTCTTTGATCAACAACCTTTTCTCTTTCTCTTATCTGATCAAAGGTATCTGCTAAACTGTTATAAGCTTTATTCATATCCATAAGCCTATTGTTAGTTAAATTTCTACTTCTCATTATATAGTCATAAACAACTTCATTTGAACTTATATTAATCTTTATTATTTTTTCTATATTATTAAAAAATTTATCTGGTAAAACCAATACAATTAAACTCGCTATTAATATATCTCTTAATTGAGTTAAATTTGAGCCTATTCCAGAAGTATATGCATATAATATCAGCCAACTTAATATATATCCTAATATACAGAAATATTTATTAATCTTATTAAATGCACCACTTACAAGACCTGCAAAAGAAAATATACCCATATATATAGCTGATGTTACGTTATTAATGATAAATGCTATACCAACTATAACCCCAGATGTTGATCCCATGGAAGAACCACCTAAAATAGACGCTATTAAAATTAACATAGTTGATAAAACCATTCTTATGGATATGCCTATAACAGACAAGTCCCCTATACCCATTATGCTAAATGTAACTAGCAAACTTATAGATATAGTTTCTTCTATGTTGACTGCGATTTTATTATTTGAATTTGTTAATAATCCAATTCCATATGAAAAAATATAAACTGCTATAAACATAATTATGCCTTCCATACTGGCGATAAATATGTCATATATATATCTACTTGACAATAAAGCTTGTCCTATTGATATAGGCAACACTACCAATGCTCCTATTAAAGATACCTTCCATACAGAATCTATCCTTTTTATCTTTTTATTGATAAACATAAAAATAATTAAACATAAAGAATACTTAATCATATAGGGCATGCTATTTGTAGATAGAAATATACCTAGTAACGTAGATATAAATACAGGTATTCTATATCGTTCCATCTTTGATATATATAAGAAAAATGCTATACCTAGTGGAGCTATGGATCCAATCAATATAGATCTACTTAATAAGAAACCTATTATAGCAAACATTACTGTATTGAAATCAATATATTTACTTATATTTACATAATTTAAATTTATACTCTTACCTTTTATACTTACTGCACTTTTCTCCATAAAGATCCCCCTCTTTTGTTTATATTGAAATTGTAGCAAAGAAGGGGGATTGTTTTTTGTCATAATGGGTTTCCATAACTCTAAAATATTAAGACATTTTTCTTGACTTTTGACACATTAAGCCTTCCAAATTATCGTATTCACTTACGGTTATGTTTTCTATTTCTAGCTTTTTCATTACTATGTCTAATATTTTTACACCAGCAGTTATAATATCCGCTCTTTTAGGCTGTAGCCCTTTTAAGTGCTTTTTATCACTTAATGTCATGTTTTTTAAACTTTGTAGAATTGTTTCTATATCTTTTTTGCATATTTTACTATTATGTATTTTTTCCATAGAATAAATCTCTAGCTCTTGATTCATTGCACATAAAGAAGTTATAGTTCCACCTATACCTACAAGTTTTTTTATTTTCTTTTCTTTTATATAATTTAAAGTATCATTTATTTCATTTTTTATAAATGCTGATACCTCTCTAAATTCATCTTCATTAATAGGATCAGATTTCAAGAATTTCTCAGTCATTCTTAAAGCTCCTACATTTTCACTTTTAGCAAACTTTATTCCTTCTCTATCACCTATAATAAACTCAGTAGAGCCTCCTCCTATATCT
>NZ_DATIRC010000265.1:0-4066 GCF_035470145.1 Romboutsia sp. | reverse complement strand
TACTAGGTCTTGTTGATGAAAATTTAGATATGGTTAAAAACACTTTACAAAAAATTAAAGAACTTTCTCCGGAAAGCTTAACAGTACATACATTAGCTATAAAAAGAGCATCAAATCTAAAAGAAAACTTAGATAAATATGAACTTACAAAATATGAAGAAATGATAAAAATGATAGATTTATCAATGGAGTATGCAAAAGATATGGGACTTAATCCATATTATATGTATCGTCAAAAACATATGCTAGGAAACTTAGAAAATATAGGATATGCTAAAGAAGGATATGAGTGCATTTATAATATACAAATAATGGAAGAAAAACAAAGTAACTATGCAGTAGGTGCTGGATCTATATCAAAGTTTGTATATGTTGATGAAGATAGAATTGAAAGAGTGGATAACGTTAAAAACGTTGAGCAATATATAGATAGAGTAGATGAAATGATAGAAAGAAAAAGAAAGGAGATATACCAAAATGTTAACTAAAGCGCCAAGAGGAACTAAAGACATAACTCCAAAAGATTCTTATAAATGGAATTATGTTGAAAATAAATTTAGAGAAGTTTGTTCATTATTTGGATATGAAGAAATGAGGACTCCAGTATTTGAACATACAGAATTATTTAAAAGAAGTGTAGGAGATACTACAGATATAGTACAAAAAGAGATGTACTCATTCACAGATAAAGGTGAAAGAGATATAACTTTAAAGCCAGAAGGAACTGCTGGTGTAGTTAGAGCATTTATAGAAAATAAATTATATGCTGATACTCAACCAACAAAATTATTTTACATAACACCTTGTTTTAGATATGAAAGACCACAAGCAGGAAGACAAAGACAATTCCATCAATTTGGAATAGAAGCTCTAGGAAGTGATAAGCCTTCAATAGATGCAGAAGTTATAGCTTTAGCTGTACAATTCTTCAATGAAGTAGGACTTAATGATTTAGCAGTAAGTATAAACTCTGTTGGATGTCCAACTTGTAGAGCACAGTACAATGATAAACTAAAAGAATATCTTGATAAAAAGTCAGATATATTATGTGAAACTTGCCTAGATAGAAAAGATAAGAACCCAATGAGAGTTATAGATTGTAAAAATCCTAACTGCCAAGAAAACTTACAAGATATACCATTTATGATAGAGCATATATGTGATGATTGTAGTACACACTTCGAAAAATTACAAGAGTACTTAAGAGAAATGGAAGTAAACTTTGTAGTTGATAAAAGTATAGTTAGAGGTCTTGATTACTACAAGAAAACTGCTTTTGAAATAATATCTAATGATATAGGATCTCAAAGTACAGTTTGCGGTGGTGGAAGATACGACGGACTTGTTGAACAATTAGGTGGACCTAAGGGGGTAAGTGGTATAGGATTTGGTTTAGGTGTTGAAAGATTATTATTAACTCTTGAAAATAATAATATAGAAATAGAAAATCCTCAAGCCACTGATATATATATAGCAACAATAGGTGATGAAGCTAAGACTAAGAGCTTTAAATTACTTAAAGATTTAAGATACAATCATATAAGTGCAGAAAATGATCACTTAGACAGAAGTGTTAAGGCTCAGTTTAAGTATTCAGATAAAATAAATGCTAAGTTTACTATAGTTATAGGTGATGATGAGTTAGCTAATGATAGTGCTACACTTAAAAACATGGCTACATCAGAACAAATCACTATAAAATTAAGTGAGATAGTTAAAGAATTAAAAGAAAGATTATAATTAATTTAAAGTTATCTTTACTTTATACGGGTAAAGATAACTTTAAATTATGTTCATTTATAGTTTAAACTTAATAAAGTAAATA
This sequence comes from Romboutsia sp., assembly GCF_035470145.1. Lineage (GTDB taxonomy): Bacteria > Bacillota > Clostridia > Peptostreptococcales > Peptostreptococcaceae > Romboutsia_D. The sequence goes on along the minus strand of NZ_DATIRC010000265.1, from coordinate 2,241 downwards.
AGCATTAGTTGACATAAACTAAATAATGATAAATAATAAATTATAATCAAATGAAAATAAAGACCTGGAGGGTATATAATGGAGACTCTAAATGGATTAAAGAGAACTCACTATTGTGGGGACTTAAGAGAAACTAACATTGATGAAGAAGTTGTACTTATGGGATGGGTACAAAAGAAAAGAAACTTAGGTGGACTAGTATTCGTTGACTTAAGAGATAGAAGCGGATTATGCCAAATAATATTTGATACTGATGTTAATGCAGAAGCTTTCGCTAAAGCAGAAAAATTAGGATCAGAGTTCGTTATAGCTGTTAAAGGGAAAGTAGCTGAAAGAGCATCTAAAAACCCTAATATGCCAACTGGTGATATAGAAATATTTGCTACTGAATTAAGATTATTAAATAAATCAGAAACACCACCAATATACATAAAAGATGACGATAATGTATCTGAAGAATTAAGATTAAAATATAGATACTTAGATTTAAGAAAGCCATCTATGCAAAAGACTTTAATGCTAAGAAGTAGAGTAGCTAACATAGTTAGAAACTACTTATCTCAAAATAATTTCTTTGAAATAGAAACACCTTTCTTAATAAAGCCAACTCCAGAAGGAGCTAGAGATTACTTAGTACCAAGTAGAGTTAATGAAGGTAAATTCTATGCTTTACCACAATCACCACAATTATTTAAGCAATTATTAATGGTAAGTGGTATGGATAGATACTTCCAAATAGTTAAGTGCTTCAGAGATGAAGACTTAAGAGCTGACAGACAACCAGAGTTTACTCAAATAGACTGTGAAATGTCATTTGTTGAACAACAAGATGTTATGAACATAATGGAAAAAATGGTTCAAACAATATTTAAAGAAACTTTAAACGTAGATGTTGCTTTACCACTTCCAGTAATGACTTATGCTGAGGCTATGGAAAGATACGGTTCAGATAAGCCAGATACTAGATTTGGATATGAGCTTACTAATATATCTGATATAGTAAAAACTTGCGGATTTAGCGTATTTGCTAATGCTACTGTAGATGGTATGAGTGTTAGAGGTATAAATGTTAAAGGTAAGTCAGAGAACTTTAGCAAAAAGCAAGTAGGGAAATTAGAAGACCATGCTAAGACTTACAAAGCTAAAGGTCTTGCTTGGATGAGAATTGGTGAAGGTAGAGAAGTAACTTCTCCAATAGCTAAGTTCTTTAATGAGCAAGAAATGACTGCAATACTTGATAGAATGGATGCACAGGCTGGTGACTTATTATTATTCGTTGCTGATAAAAATACTGTTGTATTTGACGCTTTAGGACAAGTTAGACTTGAAGTTGCAAGAAGACTTGATTTATTAGACAACAGTGCTTATAACATGTTATGGGTGACTGAATTCCCAGTATTTGAAGAAGATGAAGAAACTGGAAGAATGATAGCTAAGCATCACCCATTCACATCTCCATTAGATGAAGATATAGATAGATTAGACGGTGACGATAAAGCATCTCTAAGAGCGAAAGCTTATGATATGGTTATAAATGGATATGAAGTAGGTGGAGGAAGTGTTAGAATATTTAACGCGGATGTTCAACAAAAAATGTTCAAAGCATTAGGAATGTCACAAGAAGAAGCTCAAGAGAAGTTTGGTTTCTTATTAGACGCTTTCAAATATGGAACTCCTCCTCTTGCAGGGATGGCATTCGGTCTTGATAGACTTGTAATGATACTTGCTGGAACTAATAACATAAAAGATGTTATAGCATTCCCTAAAAACCAAAGTGCAGTTTGTCCAATGACAAATGCTCCAGCATTTGCTGAAGAAACTCAACTAGAAGAGTTAAGCATAAAGGTTGATATAGCTGATAAAGAATAATTAATATAAAAATAATTTTTATATAACTAAAAATATCCTAAACTAAATTATTTGATTAAGTTTAGGATATTTTGATTTTTTATAATATTATTTTTTAGAATTATATTTATCCAATAAAATTTGTTCGCCCATTTGTACTAATTCTCTGCTCATCATTCCACCAACTTGCTCACCAGCTAATACATTTTTAGCTTGACCTTCTAAAGTTCCTTGAGGAGCATTACTTTCTATTTTATTATTAGTCATGTTATAGTTATATCCAAGTTCAGTAGCTATCTCCATCTTAAGGCTATTTAAAGCTTGCTTTGCATTAGTTCTTGATTGTATATCCATATAAAACCCCACCTTCTTAAAATTATCGTACAATAATAT
>NZ_DATIRC010000264.1:0-5085 GCF_035470145.1 Romboutsia sp. | reverse complement strand
GTATGTTTAAGTGCTCTGTGACAAACTCCCATCCCCATCTTATAGATTCTCTCTTGAAGTAATCTCCAAATGAGAAGTTTCCTAACATCTCAAAGAAAGTACCATGTCTAGCAGTCTTTCCTACATTTTCTATATCTCCCGTTCTTATACACTTTTGACAAGTAGTCATTCTCTTGCTTGGTGGCACTTCTACTCCTGCAAAGTAGTTTTTAAGTGGAGCCATACCTGAGTTTATAAGCAATAAACTCTTATCATTGTGTGGTACTAAAGAAGCACTTTCTTTAATGTAATGTTCTTTAGATTCGAAAAAGTTTAAAAATTTACTTCTTATTTCATTTAATCCCATTTTTTGCATTTTTGTTTCCTCCTACATTGTATATTTTATAATAATTATTTTTATTTATATAATAACTAATTGCCTCTAAATTAGTTATTAAAATTTAAAAACCCCGCGCCTATAAAAAACTTATAGGGGCGAGGATTATATTCGCGGTACCACCCTAATTATCATAATAAATTATGACATCTTCGGAAAACCTTAGTTATAACGGAACTACCGTCAACCTCTACTAAAATTTCAAGGTTGATACTCAAAGACTGCTTCAACTATTTTATTCTAAGGGATTCCACCACTTCCCTCTCTCTGTAAGACATCAAATAATTTACTACTTCTTATCACAGTATTTAAAATCAATTTAATTTTACATTTGATTATATATATGTTATATTACTAAATTTTACATAATTAATCAATACCTAATCTATTATTCCTCCACCAATTACAACATCGTTGTCATACATTACAACAGATTGACCTTTAGTTATAGCTCTTTGTGGATCATCAAATACTATTTTTATAGAATTTTCTCCATTTTTATATACTGTAGCTGGAGACGGTTTTGCCGAATATCTTATTTTAGCTTGTACTCTTATAGGCTCAGTTATATCATCAAATGGTATAAAATTAACCTCCTTAGCTATAAGTTCTTTGTTGAATATTTCTTCATTATCTCCTAATACTACTGTATTTTTCTTAGGATCTATATCAACAACAAACATAGGCTTTCCAAATGCTATTCCTAGACCTTTTCTTTGACCTATAGTATAATTTATTATTCCATTGTGTTTTCCTAAAACATTACCCTTAGTATCTACAAAATAACCTTCTTCAATTCTTTTTTTAGAATGTTTTTTCACATATCCAGCATAATCATTATCTTTTACGAAACATATTTCTTGACTATCTGGTTTATTGTGAACATCCATTCCCATTTCTTTTGCTATTTCTCTTACTCTATCTTTTTCAAAATTTCCTATAGGAAGTAAAGTATGTTCTAATTGCTCTTGAGTTAAATTATAAAGCGCATAAGTTTGGTCCTTTTTATCCGTAATTGATTTTTTAAGTAAAAATCTCCCACTCTCTTCATCTTTTTCTATTTTTGCATAATGCCCTGTAGCTACATAATCACATCCTATTTGACGAGCTTTTTTAAAGAAGTCATCAAATTTTATATGCTTATTGCAAGCTATACATGGATTAGGTGTTCTTCCATTTAAATATTCATCTATAAAAGGTTCTATTACCTTTTCTTTAAATACTTCACTAAAGTTTAATACATAAAAAGGTATACCTATACTGTCTGCTACTTTTCTTGCATCTTCAACAGCAGCTAATGAACAGCACCCACCTTCATTTTCTATTAATTCATCATCATCATCTTGCCATAATTTCATAGTTACACCTATCACATCATATCCTTGTTGTTTTAAAAGATATGCTGCAACTGAACTATCTACTCCACCACTCATACCTATCATTACTCTTTTTTTCATGTCATCACCTCATTCTTTATATTATATATATTTTGCATTATTTTTAAAAGTATAAACTTAAATACTGTTTATAAAATTTGTCAATATAGTTATCATAAAAAATATCCCTTTTAAGGTTATATACTTAAAAGGGATATTTTATTTAAATTAAATTGTTAAATATATTTTTAAGCTTCTTGTTCCTCTATATCATGGTGATGATCATGATCATGATCTATAACTACACCATCTAATTCTGGTATATGAATATTGTGCTTCTCAGCATAATCTATTAGTGCTGCTTTTATAGCTTGTTCTGCAAGCACTGAACAATGCATTTTTACTGGTGGTAATCCATCTAAAGCTTCTGCAACTGCTTTGTTAGTTACAGCTAATGCTTCATGTATAGTTTTTCCTTTTACCATTTCAGTAGCCATTGATGAACTTGCTATTGCTGATCCACATCCAAATGTTTTGAACTTAACGTCTTTTATTATATCTTCCTCTATATCAAGGTATATTCTCATTATATCTCCACATTTAGCGTTTCCAACTTCACCTATTCCACTTGCATTATCTATTTCTCCAACATTTTTTGGATTCATAAAATGTTCCATAACTTTATCACTATATTGCATCTTTACGTCCTCCCTGATTATCTTTATTTAGTAGCCGTCTTTTTATTATTTATCTTCTTTATTTTTTATAACTTGGTCATAAAGAGGAGACATACTTCTTAATCTCTCTATAACTGCTGGTAATTTTTCTATTATATAATCTATATCTTCTTCTGTTGTAAAATCTCCTATTGTAAGCCTTAATGAACCATGTGCTATTTCATGAGGTAGCCCTATAGCCATAAGAACATGTGATGGATCTAATGATCCTGAAGTACATGCTGATCCACTTGATGCAGCTATACCTAACATATCTAACATTAGAAGTATTCCTTCTCCTTCTATAAATTCAAACGAGAAGTTTACGTTTCCTGGTAATCTATCTTCTATACTACCATTCACTCTTGTATATGGTATTTTCTCTAATATTTCCTTTATTAATTTCGCTCTTAAAGTTGTAAGCGTATTTATATGATTTTGCATATTATCTTTAGCTAACTGTGCAGCTTTTCCATATCCAACTATTGATGGTATATTTTCAGTCCCTGCTCTTCTTCTTCTTTCTTGCGCTCCACCATGAACAAATGTATGAAGCTTAGTTCCTGTTTTTATATATAAAGCACCTATTCCTTTAGGTCCATATATTTTATGTGAAGACATACTCATTAAATCTACATTTAATTCTTTAACATCTATTGATATGTTTCCTGCAGCTTGAACTGCATCTGTGTGGAATAATACATTATGCTTTTTAGCTATTTCACCTATTTCTTTTATAGGTTGTATTGTTCCTATTTCATTATTAGCAAACATTATACTTATTAATATTGTAGTATCTTTTATCGCAGCTTCTAATTCATCTAACTTTACTTTACCTTCTGAATCAACATCTAAATAAGTTACTTCAAATCCATGATGTTTTTCTAAATATTCACATGTATGAAGTATACCATGGTGTTCTATTTTTGATGTTATTATGTGGTTACCTTTTTCTCTATGTGCATAAGCTACACCTTCTAATGCCCAGTTATCACTTTCTGTTCCACCTGCTGTAAAGTATATTTCACTTGGTTTTGCATTTACAAGGTTTGCTACTTGATCTCTAGCTTTATCTAAAGCACTCTTTGCTTCTCTACCAAATGTATGAAAACTAGATGCGTTTCCAAAATAATCTGTTAAATATGGCATCATTTCCTCTAGTACTTCTTTTTTAACAGGAGTTGTCGCAGAATAATCCATATATAATCTTCTTTTTTCCATTTTTATTCGTCCCCTATCTGTTTTATAATTAAATTAGTTATATCATTTTCTAGTTTATTTTTATTGTAATCATTTATCATGTCTTGAAGAGTAATTGAATGTATAACTTCTTCTATACCCTTTTTCATTTTTTCCCAAACTACTTTTGTTACACATACATTTGAATTTTCACATATATCTTCATCTAATACGCAATCCGATAAAGATACTGGACCCTCTAATACTGTTAGTATATCTCCTACAGTTATGTTTTCTGGGTCTTTACCTAATAAATACCCACCTTGAGCACCTCTTACACTTTTTACTAGCCCAGATTTTTTCAAAGATGAAAATATTTGTTCTAAATATTGATCCGATATACTTTGTTTTTTAGCAATATATTTTAAGGGTACAGGACCATTATCTTGATTTAATGACAGTTCAAACATAGCCTTAAGTCCATACCTACCTTTAGTCGATAGTTTCATATTTTATCACCCTTTACTTTGAAATCTAATCCTTACCATTTTAGTAGGAATTATCTTCAATATCATTTTATTATATCCTAGTATTATTGTCAACATTAAATTCATACTATTTTACTAGGAATTAATTTCTTGAGTTTTAGACCTTGGTAGTTTGATTTTCTTATAATTAAAAACCATCTAAAATAAATTTATTTTAGATAGTTTTTTTATATTAAAGAGCTGATGCTCCTAGAATTCCTGCATCATTTTTAAATTTAGCTATTACTATTTCTCCAATATTACCTTCTTTAAATGGAAGATGTTGTTTCACTTGTTGTGTTAATCCTTCTAGCATTATATCACTAGCATTTGAAACTCCTCCACCTATAGATATAACTTGTGGATCTATAAAGTTTACAATATTAGCAAGTCCCATTGCTAAGTACTTTTTAAATCTATTAACAACCTCTATAGCCACTTCATCACTTTCTTTATATGCGTCAAATACCATTTTGGCAGTTATATTATTCATATCGTTTTCAGCTTTTTCCATTATAATAGTTTTTCTTCCTTCTTGCACTAACTTTTGGGCATACTTTATTATTGCTGTAGCCGAACAGAAAGTTTCAAAACATCCATTATTTCCACAGTTACAATTAAAGTAATTACTAGATATCATCATATGCCCTATCTCTGCACCGATTCCATTAGCTCCTGTTATAAGTTTCCCATTTATAACTATTCCTCCACCTATACCAGTTCCTAACGTTATCATCACACCACTATCATAACCTTTCATACTACCATATGAATATTCTGCAAGAGCAGCTACATTTGCATCATTACCTATTGAAATTTTTATTCCTTCAAATTGTTTTTCTAAAATAGGAGCTATTAATGAATTTTTTAAACCTAAATTTACACATGTTACTGCTCCATTATTAGTAACA
>NZ_DATIRC010000263.1:0-2143 GCF_035470145.1 Romboutsia sp. | reverse complement strand
CTACTTTTTTACTTTTTCATAAGAAAATACGTTATATGTATCAAGGAAGGAAGTGTTTTAATATGAAAAGTAAAATAAGAATAAGTAGAATAATGTTTCCGAAAGGATGCTACAAAACACAAGCAGGAGATTTTAGTATATTTACTGCAGAAGTAATAGAGCATATGGATGGTGATGCACCAAAAATAAATCCAACATACGGAACAATTACATTGAAAGGTAATGTACCTGCTATAACTGCAGGAGATGAATTTGTTGCAGTATATGACAATGAAGAAACAAATAATTTTGGAACTAGTTATGACTTAACTATGCTTACTAAAGATGTAGATAAGACTAACAGTAAACAAGTTAAAGAATATTTAAAAGTATTATGTGGAGAAAGAATAGCAGAAGAACTTATGAAACTACCAGACCCACTGGGGATGATAGAGAGAAAAGAATCAGATGCATTGTTAAAAGTAAAAGGAATTGGTCTTAAGAAATTAGATGCAATATACAAAGGCATGGCAGAAAGTTTGGACTTTAGTATAGCATTTGCCGAATTGATGCCATTAGGACTTACTAAGAATCTTATAATGAGAATATGTAAAGCATATGGTAGTGCTACTACTGCAGTAGAATTATGTAAGACGAATCCTTATGCACTTGCCAAAAAGGTATCTGGAGTATCTTTTTTAGTAGCAGATGATATTGCTAGAAAATGTGGCTTAGATATGAACTCAATGGAGAGAATTGAATGTGCCATACATTATATATTAAAAGAAAATGGTTCAAATGGAAAAACATATTTATTATCGAATCAATTAATACATATATTGAACGATTTAATGCAAATAGATTTTGATACAGTGAATAAATGTATAGTTAAAATGCAACAAGAAGGTACGATCATGTTGTTCAATGAAGGTAATGAAGTAGCATTAAGATATTATTTTGAACTGGAGCAAAAGATTGCTAAAGAGTTAAAAAGAATAGCATATGCAGAAAGTAATATAGAAGTTCCAGATGATTGGAGAGCAATAGTAAAGGAACTGGAAAAAGAACAAGGATGGCAACACACAGATGAACAAACAAACGGAATAGAAACAGTCCTATATAACAATATAACAGTGGTGACTGGTAAAGCAGGTTCTGGTAAATCAACAGTGACGAATGCCATGTGTAGAGTCTTAGATGCCTATGATATATCTATGACTTGTTTATCTGCAAAGGCATCTCAAAGAATTGCAGAAGTGACACAAAGACCTGCATCCACGATTCACAGATTGTTGAATCTTAGAAAGATGGTAGCAGGAAATGTGAATGCAGTGCAGATACATACATTATATGCAGACATAATAATCATAGACGAAAGTTCAATGGTTAATGGGGAACTATTCTTATTGCTATTGAAAGCAATAAAAAATGGTGCAAAACTAATAATTTTAGGTGACGATGGACAATTACAATCTATTGGAGATTGTGCAGTTTTTTCAGATTTATTAAAAACACAAAAGGAAATATTACCTATTGTCAAGTTAACTAAAATACATAGACAAGCACAAGCATCTGCAATAATAACTAAATCTATAGATGTAAGAAATCAAGTGGATTTATACCCAAAAGGATTTGAAGGACATACTATACTGGGTGAATTACAAGATTTAGAATTATTTATACAACAAGAAAAAGAAGGATTAGATCGAATTGTAGTAGAGCAGTTCTTTAAAGAGTTTGAAAAAAACAATGGAAATGTAATGGAAGTGCAGATCATTACACCTATGAAAAATAGAGGTTTATTATCGACTGCGAGTTTAAATAGGTTAATACAAACAAGGTATAATCCTAATGCTAATATTGCTTTTGGTAGAAAAGAGTACATGACCTCGGCAGACGTTGTTATCTTAGAAGGAGATAAGGTTATAAACACAAAGAATAACTATAGAACTAAAGATATAAACGGTGAGGAATATCCAGTTTTCAATGGGAATATAGGCATAGTAACAGAAATATTAGAAGATACAATTAGAGTGGATTTTGGTGGTCGAATTGTAGAGTTTAGAAACAAAGAAAGAGATACACTTAATTTGGCATATGCAATTACAGTTCATTCTTCCCAAGGTTCACAATGGAACTCAGTGATTTGTACATTTGATACAAC
>NZ_DATIRC010000262.1:0-17523 GCF_035470145.1 Romboutsia sp. | reverse complement strand
AATATCATCTATTGTCTTTATAATTCTTCCAATTTCATTAGAAGTAAATGAAATTTCTTCCATAGCTTTAACCATTTGTTTCATTTGCTCATTACCAGCTTCAACTTCACGACCTGCACTCAATGATAAAACATTAGCTTCTCCCGCATTATTTGCAGTATCTTTAATTTTATCAGATATTTCTATAATAGTTGCAGATAACTCTTGAATTGCGCTTGCTTGTTCAGTCGTACCTTGTGATAACATTTGTGATCCACTTGCCACTTGTTCTGATGCCGCCCCAACTTCTTCTGAAGCTACGTTTATTTGTGACATTGTTTCACTTAAATCATTAGTAATTTTAAGCAATGATTTTTCAATTTTTTTAAATACTCCTACATATTCTACTTCAGGTTCAGTATCAAAATTACCTGATGCAACTTCTCCTAAAACACGAACTGTATCATTTATAATTTCCTTAGTTTTGTTACTCATTTGACGCATACTATTTGATAAAATACCTAATTCATCCTCTGATTCATAATTAATAGTAATATCAAAATCACCATCAGCCATTTTATTTGAAGCTATTTCTATTTCTTCAATTGGTTTCTTTAGGCTCTTTGTAATATATAGAGCTATAACTACTCCTGCTACTATAGCAAATAAACTCAGTCCTATAGAAATAAACCTTGCATTTGATACTGAATCACTTACTCCTTTATCAAATTTAATACCAAGAGCTTTTGCATCTTCACTAAGAGAAATTGAATTTTCTGCACAGTTCTCATATGCTTGATAATATTCAAGGTCCTCTCTTATTGCTATTTCTTTTGCAGTCTTATAATCTCCTTGCTCTATAAATGCATAAATTTTTTCGTATTCTTGTCTTAGCTCAACCACCGAACTTTCAAGATTATCAATTAATTTTTCATCTACTAAAGAATCCTCACGAATCATTTTAATTCTTTCATTTATGCTGTCAAAATTTTCTATAATTGTAGTTTTATAACTTGTCTCTGTAGGATCTTGTGCAAGAAGTGCATAAGCAAGATTTTGGTCAATAGAAACTACATCTCTACGGATTCCCATAGATTGATTTGTTATTTCATAAGGTCCCTTAAATAAATTATGACTTAGCTCTCCTCCCTTTTTCAAATTATATAGCGCATAAGAAATTGCACTCGCTGCAAGCACCAACAAAACAATAAAAGATATCCCTAGCTTTTTACCTATTTTTAAATTTTTCATATATGTATCCCCCCACACTTTTATTTGTTATGATTTGTGCTATATCATACAATAAATTTTTTTCTATTTAAATAATAAAGTTAAACAACCAACGTTGTATTTCCCTTTACTATCTAAACTCTAGATAAAAATCCATTCGAATGGTATATATAGAGTTATATTACTTTAATATATATAATTTGTATGCTTAAATCACATATATTATATTCCGACTCATCATGTTATAACTTTACATTTACCTACTACATTTGCTCCTAGAAATTTGTGGGAGGTTTAGACTTCATTTCGGATTGCACACTCGTCAATTTCTATAACCCTCAAATTTAGTTCGTGTACCTTAGATCGAGACTTTCACCGTCAAATTGTTACCCTGCCAGACATACAATTAAAAAGGTATTGGCTTAAAAGCCAATACCTTTTCGTAGGTTTCAATATTGGAGACGATTCACAAGAATCATATCCACGATTTTTATTATCTAAAATATTAAAATATATAGGAATCTGTTTTAAATATTATCAAATAGTTTCCTCTATTAATTGTTCTACTTCGTAATATCTAATTATTACTTTACTATCTCTTTTAAGATTCTAAATGCTCTAATCATAGTTTTTTATAAACTAATTTGTTTCACTTGATTGTATTTTACAACTATCTTTTTCTGTTAACTTTTTATAAACTACATTCCCTATGATTCCACCTAAAACTAAAAATATAAGGAATATCCATCCAGATAATGAGAAGTTAGCAATTGGTGTATAAAGCGCTCCTACATTACAACCGTTTGAAAATCTTGTTCCAAGTCCCATCATAATACCACCTAGAGCATATATTAATATCTCTTTGAAGCTAATAGATAATCCTTCTTTAAATGTTTTTCCTAGATTTCCAGCTAAAAGTAATGCTATAACTGTTCCTAATATAATACCAAAGTTTTGTACATTGATTGGATGTTCGAAAAATGGCATTGTAAATATTTCTACTGGTTTTTGTGAGAAAGCTGCTACACTTTCAGGAGAAACTCCAAATAATATAAGTAATTTACCAAACCAGAATCCATAAGGCGTAGATGCTCCCCATCCTGCCTTAGTTACACCCATTAAAAGTGTAAATATACTTCCAATTACAACTGCACCCATACCAAGTGTCCATGGTCTTACAAATAATTTTTCATAAGTATTATTACTAAATAATTTAAAAGGTTCATTGTCTTCATAAGTTTTTTCTTGAGCAAATTCTGTATCTACTCCTGTGTACGTATTTTGTGCTTTTCTTTTATCTTCATATACTTTAGAAATCCAAACTACTATCATTGCAAGAACAATAGTTAAAATACTTGCACCTAAATACCCCTCTAAACCGTCACCTTTGAATAAATCTGGTAAAAATACTCCATTTGGGAATGTTCCAGTTGATATAATTGTATCAGTAATCCAAGGTGCAGTGCTTTGAAGTGGGAATCCTAAATATACACCCATTCCGAAGAATATAAGTGTTATACCAGCACGTGGTAATCCCGTTACTACATCAGTAAGAACTCCTGATGCACAACAACTAGAAAATGCCATACCAAATCCAAATAGCATACCTCCTAGTATAAGACCTAAGTTAATAGGATTAACCCATAAATCATATTGAGTTACATCCTGACCTATAAAAAAGCAAACACTTACTATTGCTGTTCCAACAAACATAACCATTAATGCTTTCATTAATTTTGTAGAACCTGTTCTATAACTTCTATTTACACTCCCTGCAAATCCAAAATAAGATCTTGTAAGTGCATATCCTAACCCTAATCCTGCAATTAGTCTAAAGAATAACATAGAACTGCTAAGCGCTGATTTTCCTAATGCTAAAATAGCAATAAGCAATCCAAATCCAATAATGTATTCAGCATTTTTTTTCACAAATATTACCTCCATAATGTTTTTATTTTATAGTGCTAAATTTTTCTATTTAAAGTTATACTCTGTAACAATAGGCTTTCTATTTTGTGTTTTATCTTTAAAGTACTCATAGAAACAAAGTCCTAAAAAGCTTCCTGATATATTATATATATTATCAAATCCCATATGACCTAGTGCAACTGCTGCGTTATAGCTTCTTTGAGCACTACGACAGTGAAGATATACTGGTTTATCACTAGGAATTTCATTAATTCTATTTCTAATTTCACTAAGTGGTATATTTACTGCTCCAATAATATGACCTTCACTATATTCATCTTTTTCTCTTACATCAATGATATATGCTTTTTCTTCTACTAATTTACGAACCTCATTTACATGTACTTGTTTAAAAGATTCTTTCATAACGTTAAGGGCTACAAGTGATGCATGATTTACTGTATCTTTTGCTGTTCCAAATGGAGGAGCATAGCAAAGTTCTAAATCTCTTAAATCATCAATTGTTCCTCCCATTTTAATTAGTGTTGCAATTACATCTACACGTTTATCTACATTTCCTTTTCCAATTGATTGCGCTCCTAATATTTTCCCTGTTGGAACTTCAAACACTAATTTAAAATGAATATGATTATTATTTGGCATTAAACCAACTTTATCTTGAGGAATTATATATACACTATCATTATTAATACCTAATTTTTCACATTGTGCTTGTGTCAATCCAGTAGCTGCTGCATTATAGTCAAATACTTTAATACAAGAAGAACCGATATATCCTGTGTTCGAAACAGGTAATCCATATATATGATCAGCTACAGCTCTTGCTTGCTTTTGTGCTGGACCTGCTAGTGGAAGATGTTGTATTTTCTTTGAAATAGCATTTGTTACTTCAATAGCATCTCCAACTGCATAAATATCTTTATCTATTGTTCTATAATTTTGGTCAACTTTAATTGCTCCTGTTTCACCAATTTCAAGACCACATTCTCTTGCTAGTGTTACTTCTGCTTTTACTCCTATTGCCATTACAACTGCATCTGATTCTACTACTCTACCTGATTCTAATACAATATTACTATTATCAAATTTTGTAACTTTATCTTCTAAAATCAAGTTAATTCCTTTATCAAATAATTCCTTATGAAGTATTTGAACCATATCGTGATCAAACGTTTTCATAACTTGATTTGCTGCTTCTATTAATGTTACATTGTATCCTGCTTCTTTTAAGTTTTCAGCTACTTCCATACCTATAAATCCTGCACCTACTACAGATACATTTTTAGCTTCTTTTGAAGTAATAAATTGATTTAACTTAGCAATGTCTACTACATTTTTCACAACAAATGTCTTAGCATCTTTAATTCCCTCAATTGGAGGAACTATAGCATTTGCTCCTGGCGATAATATAAGTTTGTCGTATGTTTCTGTATACGTTTTTCCTGTTACAACATTTTTTACTTTAACCTCTTTATTTGCTCTATCTATTGATAATACTTCATTAAATATACGCATATTGATGTTATATTGATTGAAAAATTTGTCTGGTGTCATAAGAACAAGATCTTCATGATTTTCAATCTGACCACTCAAATGATATGGTAAACAACAGTTTGAGAATGAAGCATGAGGTCCTCTCTCAAACACAATAATATCAGCTGATTCATCTAATCTTCTTATTCTTGCTGCTGCAGATGCTCCCCCAGCAACTCCCCCTACTATTAATACTTTTTTACTCATATTTATTTCTCCTTTAAATTATATTTCTTTGATTGTAACGAGAATATTCACTATCACTTAACTTTGATTATATTTTAACGTTCTTCTTTGATTATATTTTAACACGTTTAATAGCATGCGTAAAATAAGTATCTCTTATAGCACAATAAGCTTATCTTATATTTAATAAATAACCTTATTTATCAAAAAAGTTGTTAATCTACATTTTTTGGGCTAAACTATATATTATAAATTAACTACACAATAATTAAACTGGAGGATAAAATGGAAATTACTTATCTTAAATCCTTGTATATTACTGCACAATGTAATAGTATCTCTATTGCTGCAAAACAGTTACACCTTAGTCAACCTGGGCTTAGTTTCCAGTTGCAATCACTTGAAAGCAGCATCGGGAAAACACTTTTAAAGCGTAGCAATAAAGGAGTTGCCCTAACACCAGAAGGTGAGATTGTATTTAACTATGCTAAATCTATTATTGCTCTTGAAGAAAATATGTGCAAAGAATTAGATGAATTGGAGAAATTAAAAAATCAATTAACAATTGCAGCTTGTTCAAGTGTAGCTGACTACGCTCTACCATGTAGTGCTTATACTTTTAATCAAATACATGATAACATAGATATTAATATTCTAAGTATGAGTTCTTATGAAGTACTAAAAAAAATTAAAGATAGAGAAATAAATGTTGGTATTGTTCAATCATTAAAAAATATATCCGATATGATACAAGTACCAATAACTAAAAGTAATATTGTGCTAGTTTGCAATTACGATATACCTACTTCTAATATTACAATCGATGATTTAATGAAGCTTCCTCTTATCACAAGGGAGACTAGTTCAATAATTAACGAGTCTATTGAACAAAACTTAAACAATCATAATCGAGAATTTAATGATTTAAACATCCTCTTCACATTAAATTCTGATGAAGCAATCAAAAGAACTTTGATGTGTAAAGAAGTCTATGCATTTCTTCCAGAAATAGTTGTGAAACATGAATTACATGATAAATACTTAAAGAAAGTACTTATACAAGACCTTTCCATTCAATCTAACTATACTCTTTTATATCGAAATGACTATATTTTAAAGAATTACGAAAAGTCTTTTATTGATTTTATTACATCTAAGCATAGATGCTTTTGTTACTAAAAAAAGATATGAATTATAGAGAGTTAACTCTATTTTCATATCTTTTCTTATTTTCTATCTCTATACCAAAATATAGCTCCTAAAATAGTCCAAATTATTAAAGCTACTAGTGACTGTATCGATAATTTTGCTGGCGAAAATGGCAATAGAAGTAATAAAATAAACAAAATACTACTACTTATCCCTAAGAGAGTAATCAATTTTTTGCCAAATATCGTTTGTTTCTTAAAGGTTGCTATACACACATAAAAATAAGCAATTGCAGCTCCTAATGAAGACATATCTACAATCCACAATATCACTTCTCTTCCAAACATTACTGCTATAAAGCTAATTCCACTAACGAATAAAATACTATTACTCAATTCTCCATTTTTATTCCTGTCATTAAACTTATGAGATATTACTTTTTGTTTTCCCATTGCACCAATTAATTTGCTACTACAAATCATAAAACCATTAATCCCACTTGAAACAGCTGCTCCTAGTGCTATAACAAGTAATAAAAATCCACCTTTTCCAATATACTGCATTACTCCACTCCCTAATGCCCACTCAAATTTAATTGCTTGCGATGGAGTATAGGCCATTGCAGTTGCTATATTTAACAAATTATAAATCAGAAGTCCTACAAGAAGAGAAATTACTGCTAATATTGATGCTTTTTTATTATTAAATCCAAAATTCGTTGCAAGTTGAGGAATTGCATCAAATCCTATATATAGAAATGGTGTTATTGCAAAGACCTGCAGAATTTCTTTCATGTTAAACTTATAATTAGATACATAGTTGTTTATAAAATTCTTGCTATCTACATTCATTACCATTCCAAAAAATACAACTAAAATACACATAATAAGCATAAAAATAATATACTTTTGAACTCTACCAGTTTCTTTAATTCCCTTTAAATTAATTGTCATAAATATAAGTATAACAATATAAGAGGCTATAATTTCTCCAAAATAGACACTATCTCCTGCAATTGTATATAAGTAACCAAAATCTAATAGTCCCTCAAATAATTTGTTAATTACAAGAGGAAATGCACTTGCATTAAGCGGAATCATGGTTAAATATGCTAAGGATAAAAACCACCCTACTATAAACCCATGATTTGCTCCTAGTTCTTTATATATGTAGGAGAATTCTCCACCCTCTTCACAAGTCTCCTGCATCATAATGTGATAACTCCGTTCAATTATGATAATACACATTGCCCCTAATAATAATCCCAAAAATGTATTACCTACCCCTGCACTTGATAAAAATTTAGTTCCTGGAAGCATAAATGACCCCCACCCGATAATTGCACCAAGAATAATTGCAAATACCTCAATAATAGATAGCTTTTTACTCATGTTCTCTCCTTTGTCATCTTTTTATATTTATATTACTATACAAATATAAAGGGTTGTAATAATAATGTTTTATATAGCATAACCATCTTTTATGTAAAAACATTTGTAATTAGTCACATGTCAACGCTAATTTAAATTTTAAATCTAGATTCATGAATATAATTACATTAATTTATTATGATAATAATTGTATTTTTATTTTTTTATCTTTTTTTAATACTTTTATAAAATACAAAAACCACAATATTAGTATCGTGGTTTTCAATGGTGGAAACGATTCACAGAAATCATATCCACCATTAGAATTTCATATTAAATTTTTACCCTAGGGTTTTAGCCAAATCACAAGTGATTTGGCTTATTATCTTTGATTATTTATATATTTTTAACCGAATTTAAATATAATTAACTCACGTTTTATCAAAATATTTTCTTAATATTTAGCTCTATAAGTAATTCTATCTGCTATATATAAATATTATCATTTGTTTTGGATGTAAAATTTATTATTAATCTTTTTTGAGTCTAGCGAAATACTCTGTATGAAGAAACTCATGAGCTTTTTTACTATATGGTTCTCCTAAGAATTCATCATATAACGCTTTTATATAAGGATTTTCATGTGATTTACGAATCTTTGTATTATCATCTATTTCATACATAGCTTCACAACGTTTTTGAACTATGCTCATATCACCATGATTATAAGGTTGTCCTCCGCCATTTATACATCCACCAGGACATGCCATTATCTCTATTAGATGATATTTTGATTTTCCAGCTCTTATTTCTTCTAATATCCTTCTTGCATTACCTAATCCGCTTGATATAGCTACATTTACATCCATTCCGTTTACATTTACAGTAGCTTCTTTTATTCCATCTAAACCTCTTAAAGCTTTAAAATCTACATTTTCTAAAGTTTCTTTAGTTATCCATTCATACGCTGTACGAAGAGCAGCTTCTGCAACTCCTCCACTAGCACCAAATATTATAGCAGCTCCAGTTGATTCTCCAAGTGGATTATCAAAATCACTTTCTTGTAACTTTTCAAATTTTATTCCTGCTTCTTTTATCATTTTAGCTAGTTCTCTAGTAGTTATAACCGTATCTACATCCGTAACTTCCTCGTGTCCTAATTCTGGTCTAGCACACTCATATTTTTTTGCTACACAAGGCATAACTGATACTACCTTTAGATTTGCTGGATCTACGCCTATTTTCGGAGCAAAGTAATGCTTAGCTACTGCACCAAACATTTGTTGAGGTGATTTACAACTTGAAGGTATATCTATCAAATCTGCAAAAGAGTTTTCAAAGAAATTTACCCATGCTGGACAGCAACTTGTAAGCATTGGTATTTTTCCACCATGTTCTAGTCTATGAATAAACTCAGTAGCTTCTTCCATTATAGTTAAGTCTGCTGCAAAGTTAGTGTCAAATACATAATCAAATCCTATTTGTCTTAAAGCAGTGACTAATTTACCTGTAGATATACTCCCAGGCTCAAGTCCAAATTCTTCACCTATAGCTACCCTAACAGCTGGTGCTACTTGCACTACCACTGGATGTTCTTTTTTATATAACATATCCCATACTTTGCTTATATTATTAACTTCTGTAAGTGCTCCAGTAGGGCATACAGCTATACATTGACCACAGAAAGTACAACGTGTTTTATGCATAGGTACATCAAAGAATGTATTTACAACAGTTTCAAATCCACGGTCTACTCCAGATAATACTCCTACTGTTTGAACATCATTACACATTGTTTCGCATCTTCTACATAGTATACACTTATCAAGATTTCTAACTACCGATTTACTTGATGCATCTATTCCAAAATTAGTTCTTTCTCCTTCATATTCTATATCTTGTATTCCAAGGTCAGCCGCTAGTTTTTGAAGCTCACAATTTAAATTTTTTTCACATGTTAAACATTCCATTGGATGATTAGATAAAATTAGATCTACTACATCTCTACGAGCTTTTATTGCCTTTATTGTATGTGTATTTACTTCCATCCCATCATATACACGTGTTGAACATGCTGGTGCTAGACCTCTTTCTGTATCTACCATACATACACGACAAGATGCACAATCATTAGGTACCTTAGAACCAGGAAGTTCAAAATAGCATAAAGTAGGTATATGAACATCAAGAGTTTTGGCTACATCAAGTATTGTTTGAGTAGTTTCTGCTTGAATTTTATTTCCGTTAATAGTTAAATTTACTAAACTCATAACTTTCCTCCTAATATTATTTTTTTACAATAGCACTTACTGGACAAGCAGGTCTACAACTATCACACTTAATACACTTATCACGGTCTAAAACATGTAATTTCTTAACTTCTCCACTTATAGCATTTACTGGACATATTCTAGCGCACTTCGTACATCCTATACATTTGTCTGTTATATAGTAATTTGAAAATGCTTGACACTTACCTGCAGGACATCTCTTTTCTTTAACGTGTGCTTCATATTCATCTCTAAAGTATTTTAATGTGCTTAGTATTGGATTTGGAGCACATTTACCTAATCCACATAAAGAAGTTTCTTTTACAACATGAGCAAGATTTTCTAATTTTTCTAAATCTCTTTCAGTAGCCTTGCCTTCAGTTATTTTAGTTAGTAGTTCAAGTAATCTCTTATTTCCTATACGACAAGGAGTACATTTTCCACAAGATTCTTCAACTGTAAACTCTAAGAAGAATTTAGCTATAGCAACCATACAGTCGCTATCATCAAGAATTAACATACCTCCAGAGCCCATCATAGAACCAATAGCTGACAATGAATCAAAATCTATTGGAGTATCTAATAAAGATGCTGGTATACATCCTCCTGATGGTCCTCCTGTTTGTACAGCCTTAAATTCTTTACCTCCAGGTATTCCTCCACCTATTTCAAATACTATTTCTCTTAAAGTTGTTCCCATTGGAACCTCAACAAGTCCAACGTTAGCTATATTTCCACCTAGTGCAAAAACTTTTGTTCCAGAAGATTTTTCTGTTCCAAATCCTTTGTACCAACTTCCACCTTTGTTTATTATTATTGGTATATTAGCAAATGTCTCAACGTTGTTTAAGCAAGTAGGGTTGTCCCATAATCCTCTTTCAGCAGAGAAATAGATTTTGGCCTTAGGCTCTCCACGCTTCCCTTCTATAGAATGAATTAATGCCGTTTCTTCTCCACAGACAAAGGCACCTGCACCGTGTTTTAATTGTATATCAAAGTCAAATCCTGTTCCTAATATATCATTACCTAATAGTCCTTTTTCTCTAGCTTGTTGTATAGCTATTTCTAATCTATGTATAGCTAAAGGATATTCCGCACGTATATATATATATCCAATATTAGCTCCTATTGAATAACCACATATAGCCATTGCTTCTAATACACTATGAGGGTCACCTTCAAGTATTGATCTATCCATAAATGCTCCTGGGTCACCTTCATCTGCGTTACATATAACATATTTTTGATCTGCGTTATTACTCTTAGTAGCATTCCATTTTATCCATGATGGGAATCCTGCTCCACCTCTACCTCTTATCGCAGATTCTTTAACCTCATTTATTACATCTTCTGGAGTCATTTCTGTTATACATTTTCCTAAAGCTAAATATCCATCGCTAGCTATATACTCACCTATATTTTCAGGATCTATATGACCACAATTTCTTAGTGCTATACGAAGTTGCTTTTTATAGAAGTCTATTTCATCATGTTGAATAACTTTTTTCTTAGTAGAAGGTTCTTCAAATAATAATCTTTGTACTGGAGTTCCTCCTACTATATGAGATTTAACTATTTCATTAGCATCTTCTGGTTTTACTTGAACATAAAATACGTTATCTGGATAAACTTTAACTATCGGTCCTTTTGCACAGAATCCAAAACATCCTGTTAAGCTTACTGATACATCTTGAGATAATCCTGCAGCTTCTATTTCCGATTTTAAATTTTCTATAATCTTTTCACTGTTTGAAGAAACACAACCAGTACCTCCACATACTAGCAATACTTTTTTATTAGTCTCTATTTTTTTATCCGCATCTCTAATATCTAATATGTATTTTGAATTATCTATGGTAGCCTTTAATTCTTCATATGACTTTATTCTAGACATTTACGTTCCTCCTCATCAAATATTAACACTACTTAGAGTATTCTTCTATTATTCCTTTTACATCTTCTGGTTTTACATGTCCATAAACTTTCTCATTTATTAC
Organism: Romboutsia sp.; assembly: GCF_035470145.1. GTDB lineage: Bacteria > Bacillota > Clostridia > Peptostreptococcales > Peptostreptococcaceae > Romboutsia_D. Next base: position 5,880 of record NZ_DATIRC010000262.1, on the reverse strand, counting down.
AACAACAGGAGCTAATCCACATGCTCCTACGCATCTTAATGACTCTAGTGTAAATTTAAGGTCTTTAGTAGTTTCTCCAGATTTAATTCCAAGTTGAGATTCAAATTCCGCTAATACTTTATCTGCTCCTTTAACAAAACATGCAGTTCCCATACATACACTTATTTTGTATTCTCCTTTAGGCTCTGTATGAAAATAAGAATAAAAACTTACAACACCATATACTTTAGCAGGTGATACTTGTAATTTTTCTGCTATATGAAGCTGAACTTCATATGGTAAATATCCAAACAATTTTTGTGCATGATGAAGAACCTCTATCAACGCTCCATGCTTAGTTGGAAGAGAGTCTATAAACTCATCTAAGTTTTTGAATACATCTTTATTACATGTAAAAAAGTCATTCATGTGTATCCTCCTTTTGATCTTTCTCCTATTTTTTATTGCTAAATAGATATTTAGCAATATATTTATTTACTATTATTGACTATATTTCTACTTTTTATATTCTGGACATATTATTTGTTTTTCATGCTTTTTTATTCCTTTTTCTATCTACTAAGCTATTTGTCACCTATATTTATAAATATCTAGTATTTTGACATACTTTTACCACTTAGGATTGTGGCCAAACAACTTGTTATTTGGCTTGCTATCAGCTTTGCCTGAACGCCAACTTTATTTTCGCTATTAACTAGTATTAAATCCTCATTATTTTTAATCTCATTATAATCTAATAAATTATTCATGCTTTCAACTCCTTGTACAACAAATTTACACTAAAGATTTTTCTAAGATTTATATGACTTGTTTCAAAATTGTAAACTGTTGTCTTTTTTGTTGTAAGTATAATCATAGTAAAATTTTGCAAAAAAATAGTATTGGCTAAATATCCAATACTATTTCGTGGATTTCAATAGTGAGATGATTCACAAGAATCATACCCATGGTTTTTATGCCTAACTCTTTTACCTCCTAGTGTTTTTAATGATATAATATGGTAATAACCACTTAGTATAGATATATAGGCCTATATTAAGTGGTTATTATTTTATAAATAATTAAATTTTAGATTTATGCAACACTAGAAGTCTAAAGTACTAATTTAGGCAACGCCTTTAATTTAATCATCTATTCTGTTAAGTATACTAATTTATTTTTATTCATTTGCTTGAAGTTTCTTTACCTTATTTATTAATAAGTTTGCAAATTCTGATTCAATAGATTTATCACTCTGAGCTTTAACTTCATTGATAAATGCTCCTAGAATATTTATTTTTGTAGTATTATTGCCTCTTTCATAGGCTTTTTTTGCAGCATCTATTTTTGCGTTAAGTGAATTTATTATTCCATTTTTAGTACAATATTTTTGTACTAATTCCCTTAATTCAGTCCAAGAATCAACAGCAGGAACAACTTTAAAGCTAACAGTTTTAGTAGTTGTATTACCTGCATTATCAGTTACAGTTCTTGAAATTGTATTAATACCTAAAGGTAAACTTGAAGCACTAACACTAATATTTTCACAAGAAGTAGCTATCCCACTTAAAGAATCTTCTATATTACAAGCTATTTCTACATTCATATCTGTAGAATATGTTTCTAAGTTTCCACTAAAACTTAAACTCGGAGCTGTTTTATCAATTTTAACTTGAGTAGTTTTTGTCTCTTCAACATTACCTGCATTATCAACTGAATAATATGAGATAGTAGAAATACCCTCATTACTAATAGTAAAGCTTGTATTGTCACCTTCAACTATTTTTTCACTACCACCGTTAATAGAGTAGTGAATTTCTTTAACACCTACTCCTTCTTGATCATCAACCGCATTAATTGTTGCAGTTACATCCCTATTAGTCCATAAATTACTTGTTGTGTTTGTATTAATAACACTTGATGGTGCTTTAGTATCATTTTCTGTAGTTTCATCTATCCATTCATATGCTTCAATCTCAGCTATACCTGGAGAAAGAGTTGTTGTTGAACCATCAGTTCCTGCCATAACCCATATGTATCTTGTAGAAATCGGTTTATTAAATGTAAAAACAACTGGCTCAGAACTAGATGAATTTGTGCCTAACTTATCCATATATGTTTTTGAAACCCATGGATCTAAAACTTGTGAAGTCATCCCATTTGGAAGTATTCCAATTGTTTCTGACATTTCTGCCATTATCCAATGAGCATCCTTTGGCTTTAAAACAATTTTACCTAGATTATATACTTGTCCTAAGTCAACTCTTACATAACCTCTTGACCAAAATTGTTTTCCTCCATATACGTCTACTGTACTACTAAGACTAGGAAGTGTAGCTGTTGTATAGTCTCCATCAACAGCATTTGCTTGCGAGTATCCTGACACAACGCTTTTAAGGTCATTTAGACTTATATTTTCGCAGTTCTTATTAAGAGCTATGTTTGTTGTTCCAATTTGACTTGAAGACGATGTAGTGTCTATCCACTCATACACTTCTATTTCAGAAACACCAACATACTGTGGCCAGTTAGCATATGACTTATATTTTATATAACGAGCCTCTTTGCTTCCATCTAAAGCAATATCTATAGGGGCAGAAAAACTACTCCAATCACCTTTAAATGCCTCATCCCAACTAACTTTATCAACAGATGTACTTACTGTACAACCATAAGTTTGTAAAGCAACTATATCTATTTTACCTAATTTATATACTTCACCTAAATCTAAGATAAATTCTTGATAAGATGGAGACCCTTGATAACTGTACCAATAATTTCTATGATTTCCATCTACAATTGCTGATGAATTTCCAAGTACAGTATTAGTTATTGGAATAACAGTTTTTCCAAGGGCAATATTTTCACTTCCATATGTACCTAATGCTGAAGATTCTTGCACTTGCTCATTCTCTGCAAATGAAGTTGCTGATAATGCCATTATCATTATCATTAAAGTAAAAGTAATAAATACAACTCTTTTTTTCATTGCATACCTCCTTAATATGAATTAATTTCCTTTTAAAATATTAATAAATGGTAATTTAACCTTTTTATTATATAATGTTTTTGTCGAATAAACAATTATTTTGTCTGAAAATTCGATAAAAATAAAAGTTAATTTATTCCATATTGAGTAAAACCTAATTAATAGTCTAAAATTTCATGAACAATACTATAATTTCAACTCAAACTAATTTATATAAGTTAAATGAGAGTTGATAATATTTTTTGTGATTTTTGATATTCCCTCGTGTAGTATATCCCAAGGACATAATCCTAAATTAGCATTTATCATTAATACTATTCCTAATGCACAAAACATAAATCCACTTATTAATCTAATCAATTTAAGTAATTTAATTTTCATACTTTACATCTTTCTTAAATTTATATATTAAATATAAATTTTGATTATTATTTATAATCCATGATAAAATAATATATATCATAAATGTTAGGATGTGATTTTTTGCCTTCTCTTAGAACAAATAAGGTTAGTTGTAATAATTATAGATGTGAAATCGAAGTTACTCTTGAGGTTATAGGTGGTAAATGGAAATCTCTTATACTCTGGAACTTAGGTATTCATGAAGTTATTCGCTACAATGAATTTAGAAATATAATACCTGATATAAGCCAAAAGATGCTAACTCAACAGCTAAGATTTCTAGAAAAAAATCTTCTTATAAATAGAAAAATCTATAATCAAGTTCCCCCTATGGTTGAATATTCACTTACTGATTTAGGTAAAAAGCTATTACCTATCTTAAATGAAATGGATATTTGGGGTAAAGAGTTTGTTAATGAATTTTCTAAAGAAAAATAGAAAATTGTTTTTAAAAATGATCCATATCCTCCAATTGATATTATTAATTAAGTATCTTAATCTAAGTAATCAATAACTTTAAATCCTTTTGTTATTGATTTTTCTGTTACTAAATTTTTAATTTCGATAGACTTGTCTAACTTATTTGATTTTAAAGTTATTATTCGCTCCATTTTTTCTCCTATTCATTCTACTTATTAAGTCAAAATAAAGCCTCCCAATTTAATAGGCGGCTTTATCTTTGATTCATATGTTTTAATTAAAAGTTTACATCTTCTCCATAGTAAACCGCTTTAAATAATTCTTTCATTTCTCCTACTGATATCTCTCTTGGATTTGTACCTGTACATGGATCAGCTACTGATGTTTCTGATATTGCTTGTAAGTTTTCCATAAATATTTCCTCAGATATTCCGAACTCTTGTAATGAATTAACCATTCCCATATCTGCTCTTAATTGTTTTACAAGATTTACTAATGAATTAACTAGTTCATCTTCAGTATTTCCTTGCAATCCTAATCTACTAGCTATATCTGCATATGAGCTTTTTGATGCCTTTGCATTAAATTGTATAGCAGCTGATAAGTATATAGCATTTGCTAATCCATGAGGTACATCAAATATCTTACCTGTTTTATGTGCCATTGAATGAACTATACCTAATATAGCATTTGAGAATGCCATCCCTGCTAAGTTTTGAGCTATATGCATATCTTTTCTAGCTTGGTCTTCTCCATTATAAGAATTAACTAAGTTTGCATATATCATCTCTATTGATTTCATAGCTAATGCATCTGTTATAGGATTTCTAGCATTAGATACATATGCTTCTATTGCATGCGTTAATGCATCCATTCCTGTATTTGCAACTAATGTCTTAGGCATTGTTTGGACTAAATTTGTATCTACTATAGCTACATCTGGTGTTATGTTGTAGTCTGCTATTGGATATTTTACTCCAGTTTCATTGTCTGTTATTACAGCAAATGAAGTTACCTCTGTTGCTGTTCCACTCGTTGTCGGTATTGCCATAAATTTAGCTTTTTGTCTAAGTTCGGGTAAGTTAAATGGCTTTGCAGCTTCTTCAAAAGTAAACTCTGGGTATTCATAGAATATCCACATAGCCTTTGCTGCATCTATTGGAGATCCCCCTCCTATACCGATTATTAAATCTGGGTTGAATTCATTCATCATTTCAACACCTTTTCTAACAGTTGCTACTGATGGGTCATTTTCTACACCTGTGAAAACTATAGTTTCTATATTAGCCACATTTAAGTTTTCTTGTATTTTAGAAACTGTTCCATCATTTATTAATCTCTCAGATCCTATTACCAGCATTGCTTTATTCCCTTTTACTTCTTTTAAATAATCTATTGCATTATCTCCAAAGTATAAATCTCTTGGTATTGTAAATCTATTCATATTTATTCCTCCTATATTTTGTCTAAATGTTTTAGTTATTTTGTTTATTGGTGATCACATTTATTAGTATAGATAGTTTATAACCTAAAAAAAAGAAGGCACTTTTTGGTATGGCACACACCAAAAGGTAGTATTTATGTAATTGCATATATTATCTTAGCTATATTTTTTATTTTTTTTGATAAACAAAATTAAGCTAGGCTTAATGCCTAGCTTAATTTATAATTACTTACTTTATTAATGCAAAATATAAATCATTTATAACAACTGCTTCTTCAACTGAGTCTTATGTATAGTTCTGTATTATTCCTATTTTTCTATCATATATTCGTTTCCAACCTAATACTACTATCCATATTCGTTATTTAATTTTCTATATATGATTTATTATTACTTTTTTACATATATAAATCTTCCTCATATTATTAAATTTAGATTACAGTGCATATTTAATAATATATGTAAAAAAAGATATTATCATAACTTTATGATAATATCTTTTCGTGGATTTAAATGGTGGAGACGATTCCTAAAAATCATACCCACGATTCTATTTATATACTAAGTAATTATATATTACTCTTTAGTGATTATAGAAATTATATTATTTACTACTGATTCATCTATTTTATTTTTATGTATAAAC
>NZ_DATIRC010000261.1:0-3325 GCF_035470145.1 Romboutsia sp. | reverse complement strand
TACCTCCTGAAAATTTAGACACATATTTATTTCTTACTTCATATAGCCCTACTAAATTTAAAAGTTCCTCTACCTTTTTCTTAGGATTTTTTACACCTTTAAGTGCTGCTACATACATTAAGAAATCTTTAGCACTAAAGTTTTTATAAGCATCAAAATCTTGTGGTAAATATCCTATTACATCTCTATATTGATCATCTAAAGCTTGTATATCTTTTCCGTTGTATAAAATTTTCCCACTTGTTGGTTGTTTAAGTGTTGATATTTGCTTCATTAATGTAGTCTTACCTGATCCATTTGGTCCTAATAAACCATAAACTCCACTTTCTAAAGTTAAACTTATATTTTCATTTGCATTTTTATGACTGTATGTCTTTGTTAAGTTTACTATCTCTAATTTATTCATAACGGTTCCTCCATATATTAATCTTTAATTCATTACCTTGTATGTTGCTATTTTATAATTTAAATCTTACATCTTTATAAACTTAACCTTAAATAAACCTTACAAATAAAAAATTTTATTTAATCATATCCCCAACGATCTATAAGCCATGTCCTCTACTCTATTCAACGTATAAAATTTATAATAAATTCATTGTACGTAAAAAACCGTATTGAAATTTTATCAATACGGTTTTAGTCAATTTAAATTGTAGAGATGATTCGTATAATCCTATCTACAGCTTTTGATTATATTAATCTCCAACTCCAAAGTCTGTGTTATTATATAGAATCTCTATTTTGGGGTTTTTATCTAAAAATTTATATTTTGTTTTAAACCATTTTACTAATTCTTCATCTCTTTTTATTGTTGATGTATTATTTATAAATACATTAATTGTAGCATGGTCAAAGTTATTTAATACTATTTCCATATCCTTATCTATCATCTCTTTTGTTTGGCCTTTTATTCCTATCATCATACAAGGAGAATCAAAATATTTTTTTACATCTTTATAAGTTTTAAACTTTGCATTTTTATTTAAAAATGTATTTCTAAATTCATAATCAAAGCTTTCTACTCCTATTTTAAAAACTATTGGTATTTCAAAAAAATCTCTCATCTCTTGTACTTTATTTTTGTAACACCAATGACTTTCTAAAAATAATTTTTCTATTTTTTTTTCTTTTATTATTTCCTTTATTCTATTCAATGTAGCTTTTGGCAATTCAAAACAACTTCCTGAATTTATTACCTCAAGTACTTTATATTTGCCAGTTACATTTTCTAAAACCTCAAAGTTTAATTTATTAATCTCATCTTCTGAAGTTGAATTATCTAATATATAGTCACAAAAACTACATTTTCCCCATACACATGGGTATCCTTTAAGAAGTACGATTTCTCTAACATTTTTATTTATTACTTCACTATATCTATCCATAATGTCTCCTTTTTTTGTTACCTGTTATAGATAGCTTAACACTTTTAGGAAGTATCCTAACTCCTGAAGCTACTAGTGCTAGTGCTACTGCTATAAATTTATCCATGTAATCTGTAATTACTTGTATTACAAACACACTTTCAACATCATCCATACCTACAAATCTAAGTATTTAAACTATATAAGAATAACCTGCTGATTTAACTCCTCCAAACAAATATACTGCTATTATTGCACTTATTATAGATGTTGAAATTGTAAATATAAGCATTCCTAGACCAATTAAACTGGTGTTTCTAACATTAACTTTTCTATTCATGTTATATCACCCCTTCCACAGAGTCTATAATATTTTCATATCCCTTAAATAATCTTTTTAAAAACATATACATAAATTTTTTTGCATCAACATCAGTTAATACAATAGCATTACTTTCTTTTTTATAAAAATTAAATGAGTCTACTATAGATTGACCCATCGCTACTCCATCTTTTACTACTTCAACAAAAGACTCAAATCCTTCACATATACTTCTATCTATGAAATATGCTACTGCTAATGGATCATTTATTACACATCCTATTATGCCCTCTTGTTCCCAATGAAAATCGATATAAAATCTTGTTATTTCTGTTATATACTTAGCCATATCTTTATCAAATCTATTTATAAGCTCGATTATATTTGGTGTAAGTACAATTTTTCTAGTTACATCTAATCCGACCATATGAATTTTCTTTAATAAATTCTTATAAACATAATCTGCACCATGAGGATCTACCCAATAATTAAATTCTGATACTGGAGAACAATTTCCTTGTATTCTAAAAGCGCCTCCCATAGATACAAATTCATCTAGGTTGTTAAAGGCTTCTTTGTCTTTCATAATGGCTTTTGCTATATTTGTAAGAGGTCCTAGAGCTATTATAGATACCTTTTCATTATTTCTTAAAGTATCAATTATAAAGTCAACACCACCTTCTTTAAATCCAAAATCCTTTATTTCTTCATAGAAATTTTCTCCCACTCCATCTTCTCCGTGGGTATCTTGTGCTGTTACAAGTTCTCTTTTTAATGGATATTCTTCCCCTATATATACGGGTACATGTAATGATGAACACATTTGAAGTGCTTTTAGAGCATTCTGTGCCCCAAGTTTGGCAGGTACATTACCACTACATATAGTTATACCTATTACTTCTAGCTCTGGTGAGTTTAATGCTAGAATAATTGCCAGAGAATCATCTATCCCTGGATCGCAGTCAATTATTACTTTTCTTTTTTCCATATTATCTCCTCCTTAATTTTGGGATTAAGGAGAACTATACAACTTTTTCAACCTAAAAAAAGCCATATCTAAGGATACGACTATATACTGTCACTATATAAATCCTTAGTTTTTTATACTGAGAGTTCTCGAATCAGTCCCAAATATATTATTTAGATTTATAAATTTATATATTTTCTCTTGTAAAAATATTGCTGCAAAATTAGTAAATACATAGGCAGCATGTGATGCCGTTGTATTACCATCAACTGCTTTTATTATTTTTGCCATAAACATTCTCTTTTTATGTAACTAATACAAACGTTCCTACTTATTATTTTTTCCATGAAAAAATTTAATACTCATATTTTATAAAATTAATTCTATTTAACATATCAAATCAGCTCATATGCTTTAAATTTATCATTTCAACTACACTCTTATTTTTCTTTTACATGAAATAAGGGTGTAGGTATTATTTAAACATTAATACCTACACCCTTATTTTTTATTAGTAATAAAAAAGATTACGTGGCTACGTCTTACTCTCCCAGGCAGTTGCCCACCAAGTACCATCAGCGCTAAAGAGCTTAACTTCTGTGTTCGGAATGGGAACAGGTGTATCCTCTTTGCTATTATAACCACATAATCTTTATATTTTAATTAATT
>NZ_DATIRC010000260.1:0-8851 GCF_035470145.1 Romboutsia sp. | reverse complement strand
CTGGCTTTGTTTGTTTGGTTTGTTTCAAATTCTATAAATTAACCTACTGTTTAATTTTCAAAGTTCATTTTCTTGTTTGCCCTTTTCTTAAGGACAAGTATAACTATACCATCTTAAAATAATATCGTCAATACTTTTTCTGTTTTTTTTATAATTATATTTAAAATTTTCTTAAATCCTTAATACATATAGCTTTAACACGAAAAATATAAATTATAATTGATTATATTATAACTTAGTTTTTCTTCTAATTATTTTATTACTTCTATAAGCATTTCATTTTCACATATATCAACTATATTTTTACTCATACAAATATACTTCTCTAATATCATTAGCAATCTATATAAAAATATACTTACTATTTATAGGTTTATACTTATTGCCTTAAATATAGAATCAAGTGAATAAGAACCTCTATATTTATTATAAGATAAACCTAACTCACTTTGTTTTCATAAAAATAGGTATTTGACAGTTATTTAAACTTATCAAATACCTATTTTTTATTTTATCAAATCAAATGTTGGATTATAAACATTACATATTGTTATCTTTACTTCTCTATTTCATTTTCTTCATAGCTTATCCAATCACTAAAACTACCTGAATAAACCTTATGTTTCACTCCAACTTCACTAAGTGCTAAACTGTTTGGACAAGCAGTTATACCTGATCCACAATAAACTATAACCTCATCATAATTTTTTAAGTTTTTAAAATGCTTTTCAAGTTCTTCTTGTGACTTCATATTTAATTTATCTTCATTCTTATTTAGTATATCCATCCAAAAATAATTTAGCGCACTAGGTATATGACCAGCTTTTTTATCTACTGGTTCAAATTCTCCTTTGTATCTTTGGTTTTCTCTAGAATCAATTATAGCTATGTTATCCTTATATAACCTTTCTTTAACATATTCCATATTGACTCTCATATCTTCATTAACTTCAACTTTAAAATTACCTTTTTTAATAGACTTTATTTCTTGAGTAATTTCTCCACCAATTTCTTTAAAGTCATTTATACCACCGTTTAAAACATATACCTTATCATGACCTAAATATTTTAATATCCACCAAAATCTACAAGGACCTGCTAAATCACCTTCATCATAAGCAACCACTATAGAGTCACTATTTATTCCTATATTTTCGAAAGTATTTTTCAACTCTTCTATACTTGGTAGAGGATGCCTCCCTCCATGTTCTTTAACTTCGCTAGACAATTCTGTTTCTATATCTACTCTAACAGCACCTTTAATGTGCCCCTCTTCATAGCTTTTTTTTCCATATTGCTTGTCCATTAAGTTAAACCTACAATCTACTATTACTAATTTTTCATTATTTAAATTTTCCTTTAACCAACTAGCACTAACTAAATTTGTCATATAATCCTCCTAATTTTATTAATTTATACATTTAATACATACTATACTACAGTACAAATTTATAAAAAATACTTTTATAGAAAATATATCAACGTATATTATTTGCATAATTTTCTAAAAATAAAAAATATATTTTTAATTAGGAATTCGTTTTTTCTATGCTAAAATATATTTGAAAACAATACATATACTTCATTATGAATCTATAAAAGTATATGCAAGTAAGTATTAAAGTTTCAATATATTCTAATGTATACAATAAACTAAATAAACTTTACACGAGGAGGAGTTACAGATATGAATATATCATCTAGAATACAAGCTGTTCCAGCTTCTACTATTATGGAATTATTAACTTATGCTGCAGAAGCTAAAAAAGGTGGAAAGAAAGTTTACCATCTAAACATCGGACAACCTGATATTAAAACACCTGATGAATTTTTAAATGCAATAAAGAATTATAAAGGTGAAGTTTTAGAATATGCTTTATCAGAAGGGTTACCTGAACTTATAGAGGCTATACAAAAGTATTATCAAGGATACAATATCAACTTTAATAAGGATGAAATATTAATATTAAATGGTGGTAGTGAAGCTTTATTATTTGCTATGTTAGCTACATGTAATGAGGGAGACAATATATTAATACCTGAACCATTTTATTCAAACTACAATAGCTTTGCTAAGGCAGTTGGTGTAGAAATAAAACCTATTACTACACTTGCAGAAAATGGATTCCACTTCCCTTCAAAAGAAGAAATAGTATCTAAAATAGATTCTAAAACTCGTGCTATATTATTTTCAAATCCAGGAAACCCAACTGGAGTTGTTTATACTAAAGAAGAAATTCAAATGATATCTGATATAGCTAAAGAAAACGATTTATGGATAATGGCTGATGAAGTTTATAGAGAATTTGTATATGAAGGTGATTACACTAGTTTAGGTAATATAGATGAAGTAGCTGATAGAGTTATTATAATAGACAGTGTATCTAAAAGATACAGTGCATGTGGCGCTAGAATTGGTTCTATAGCTTCTAAAAATAAAGTATTTATGGCTCAAATGTTAAAACTATGCCAAGCAAGATTATCAGTTCCTACTTTAGAGCAAATTGGTGCTATTGAGCTTTATAAAACACCAAGTACTTATCTTACAGAAGTAAACGAAGAATACAGAGAAAGAAGAGATGTATTATATAATGAACTTGTAAAAGTTCCTGGCGTTATATGCAAAAAGCCTACCGGAGCTTTTTATATAGTTGCAAAGTTACCAGTTAAAAGCGCTGATCATTTTGTAAAATGGTTATTAAGTGATTTTGATATAGATGGTCAAACAGTTATGCCTTGTCCTGCTGAAGGTTTCTATGCTACTGAAGGTCTTGGTGTTGATGAAATAAGACTTGCTTATATATTAAATAAAGAAGATTTAGCTAATGCTGCTAAGATATTAAAAGAAGGTTTAGAAACTTACTTAAAATTAAATAAATAAAATGAGAAGTGTGCTTATGCACACTTCTTTTTATGTATGAAATTTTATTAAAAAAATCTTAAAATGCAAGATAGTGAATATGCATATTTCATAATTTAATAAAATAATTATAAAAAACAGTTCAAAAGTGGAAATTTTTTGGATGTCATTGCATAATATATATTAAAGATGATAGAGTTAAAATAATAACTTGCAACAATAAATAAATTAAAAATATGATTTGAAATTTCAGGAGGTAACAATTATGGAAAATAACTTAGATTTAGTATACTTTGATTATGAAGAAGCTATAGAATATGATTATTCACCAGATCATGAAATAGAATAAATAAAAGTATATATGACTAATATTGCAAAACTAAAAATAAAAATGATTAAGCTGATTTAAAATATTTCATAAAAAAGCATAGCGGAGGCAAAAGGTGAATACAAAAAAATATAAAATATGAAAAAGCTCTTAGAATTTATTTCATAAGAGCTTTTTCACATTTTATATTTCTACTTTAGTTATCTTATTTATTAAATTTATTACTACTAATAGATTTATTGTAATTTTCATAAGATATAATATCCTTATAATCAAAAAACACATTGACAAAATAGTCAATGTGTTTTCGTGGATTTCAATACTATATTAACTTTTAATTAATTCCTCTGATAGTTGTCCATGTTTTTCGTACCTAGTTATATTTTTAACCTTATTTTCCTCATCAACAAAAACAACTTTTGGTTTATAATTAACGGCTTCTTCTGCTTTTATATCACAATAAGACATTATTATTATCTTATCGCCAACTTGTACACACCTTGCTGCTGCTCCATTTAAGCAAATCATTCCCGTTCCTCTTTTGCCAGCTATAGTATAAGTTTCAAACCTTGCTCCGTTATCGATGTCAACAATATGAACCTTTTCATATTCTAAAATTCCTGATGCATCCAATAAATCTTCATCTATTGTTATGCTACCTACATAACTTAGTTCAGCTTGTACTACCGTTGCTCTATGAATCTTTCCTTTTAACATACTCAGTCTCATTTTCTATTCTCCCTACAATTATAACTCATATGTAAAATTGTCTATTAACCTTGTTTTTCCTATATATACAGCTATAGCTATTAATACAGAACTTTCTATGTTTTCTACAGGCTCAATCGAAAGACTGTCAACAACATTTACATAATCTACTCTAGCCATAGGTTCTGAATTAATAGTTTGTATTATTGAATTTATTATTAATTTAGAACTTCGCTCTCCACCTTCTATTAATTTCCTAGCTTTCATAAGGGACTTATTTAATATGGTAGCTACTTCCCTTTCTTCATTTGATAAATAGGCATTTCTTGAACTTTTAGCAAGACCATCTTCTTCTCTTACTATAGGACATCCGATTATCTCTACATCAAAACTTAAATCCCTAACCATTTTTTTTATAATCGCTAATTGTTGTGCATCTTTTTGACCAAAATAGGCTCTATCAGGACATACTATATTAAATAATTTATTAACTACAGTGCAAACCCCTCTAAAATGAATGGGTCTACTTTTCCCACATAGTTCTTTTGTAAGTCCTGTCATATCTACAAATGTTGAAAAATCATTTTCATACATTTCATCATTTTTTGGATGGAAAATTACATCTGCTCCAGCTCTTTCACAGATTGCACTGTCTCTTTCTAAATCTCTAGGATACGCAGATAAATCCTCTTTGGGTCCAAATTGAATAGGATTAACAAATATACTAACAACTACCTTATCATTTTCTTCTGATGCCTTTTTTATTAAACTTTCATGTCCTTCATGTAAATATCCCATAGTTGGTACAAATCCAACTCTTAATCCTTTAGATTTCCATTCTCTGACTTTTTTTCTAATCTCATTTACTCTATTTATAATAACCATATCTCTATCCTCTTTAATATAGCTTTTCTATTACTTCCTCATCTATCTTAAACCCATGCTCTTCTGCTGGGAAAACTCCATTTTTAACTTCCTCTATGTATGTTTCAAAAGCTATTTTCATTTTTTCACCTAAAGTTTCATACTTTTTAACAAATTTAGGAGTAAAATCACTAAACATACCTAACATATCTTGATAAACTAGTATCTGTCCATCACAATCAACTCCGGCTCCAATTCCTATAGTAGGTATTGATAGTTTTTCAGTGATTAATGCTACTAGTTTAGATGGTACCCCTTCTAAAACTACTGCAAAAGCTCCTGCCTTTTCAACCGCAATCGCATCTTCTATAAGTTTTTTAGCAGCTTGCTCATCCTTACCTTGAACCTTAAATCCACCAAAAGCATTAACTGATTGTGGAGTTAAACCTATATGTCCCATAACTGGTATTGAAGCCTTAACTACTGCGTCTATCTTGTCATAAACTTCCACTCCACCTTCAAGTTTTATAGCATGAGCTCTACCTTCTTTAATTAATCTTCCAGCATTAACTACTGCATCATATACAGATGTATGATATGACATAAAAGGCATGTCTGCTACAACTAAAGTATTTTTAACACCTCTTGATACTGCTTTAGTATGATGAATCATATCTTCCATAGTAACTGATAATGTATCTTCATAACCTAAGCATACCATTCCTAAAGAATCTCCTACTAATATTCCATTAATTCCTGCATTGTCAATTAACTGAGCTGTTGAGTAATCGTATGCTGTAAGCATAGTTAATTTTTCATTCATTTCTTTAGCTTTTTTAAATGTTACAACTGTATTTTTCATTATTTTTCCCCCAAATATTCTTCTAGTTTTGTATAATCTCTATTTATGTTCTTAGTCTTCGCTATTTTTAACACATTTTTAGATAATAGCTTATATAATTCTTTATCTTCTTCACATAAAACATTACAATGCTTCTTAATTGTAGATAAATCTCCTCTTTCCACTGGACCAGTTAAACTCTTAACAATGCCATCTGATTTAATATTGTTTAAATTAAATTCTATAAGCGGAAAAAGTGATTTAATAGCCATTTCCTCTGAAAATTCACAATCCTTAAGGTATGTGACTCCATTATTTATTAGTGATAATACTAAGTTACTTACTGTAACACAAGCAAGATGATATAAAGCTTTATTTTCTTTAGAAATAATACCTACATCATTGCCTAAAGATTTAAATAAATCCTGTAAATATTTTTGATATTTTTCATGTCCTTCAATTGTAATAAAAGCATTTGGAAAATTTTTGTAAGAATTATATTTGCTTGATATAGCGAACATTGGATGGATAGAATAACTGTATGCACCATATTTTGTGATATTTGAAAAGATTTCTGAAGAAATTGAGCCACTACAATGGCAGATTAACTTATTATTAATAGGAAACTCTTTTATCTCATTCCATACACTTTGTATTTCTCCATCAGGTGTTGTAATGAATATAGCATCACTATCTTCTATAAAAGTTTTTAAATTTGTATAATATCTAGTATTTGTAAAGATTGCAGCTTCTTCTGAAGAATGCTGATTCTTACTATAGTAACCTGTTACGTAAATATTATTTTCTTTTAGATACTTACCTAGGGAAAAACCAACTTTTCCCGCTCCAATAAATCCAAACTTTATAGTTACCACCTCCTAAATAAGAGTGTGCTACTGCTTAGTTTCATACTTATTGATAAGATAATCTTCAAATTTCAAATATGTATTTGGTGCAGTTTTATTAAAATACCACCCATAGATAGTGTAGCATACTACAATTATTTGTCAATAATATGCAAAAATATATTATAAAATATTACATAAGATAAATTAGAAGTTTGGATAGAGGATTATAAAAATCATAATATTAAAGAATTAAATAGCTTTATAGAAGAGATTAAAATAGATATTGAAGCAGTTAATAATACTCTTATATATGAATATAGTAATGCTTTAGCTAAAGGAAAAGTAAATAAGATAAAAGTAATTAAAATAATAATATATGGTAGGTGTAATTTTCAAACACTAAGAAATAGAGTTTTAATGTTAGAAAATACATAAAATCACCTAACAATAGAAAGAACCAGCAATATCTTGTAATTTATATTTATCTTTCAACATCTCTTGCGCAAGGTTTTTTGTACCTAAAAGAGTAGTACGGACTCTTTGTAATACCTAAAACTTTGCACAATGATTTAAAGTTACGTTTTTGCTTTAATTAATGATCCTTTCGGCAATTCAAAAACATCTTTTACAGACATTTTTGTTCTACCTAATATTACCTTCACATTTAATGATATATCTAATACTCTTTCAAATTTTCCACTTATATTTTTATAATTCCTTTTTTATGCTATTTGTTATAATAACTCCCTTTTTATTTTTAATAATACCAGGTTTACATTTAAATGATTTTGAACCTCCTACATAAAGGTCTATATCTCCATTTATTTTAGTATCTAGAGTTATAATATCACCTAATTTTAGTTTTAAAAGTTCTTCTACACTTATTTTTGTCTTTCCTAGTCTTGCAACCATATCAGTATTTGCACTACAAATCTTGTTGTATATTGCACTTGTAAATTCAAAATCATATTCATTGTTTTTACTTCTAAAAAGTCTTTTAGGTTCTAATTGTTCTAATACTGGCTCCATACAACTATATGGATTACAAAAACTCATTTTTCCTACTTCTTTATTACCATTCATCATTTTCATATGAGAAATAATAACCGATTCACTTATTGGATATTTTTTACTAGATCCTACATTAGTATAAACATTAGAAACTTCTCTATATTCACAACCTTCAAAGATATGCATTTTTGTTAAAAAATTACTCGCTATATACGATATTAATTCTCTATCAATTTCAGTAAGTTCTCTTTTATAATCGTCAAATACACCATCTCCACTAAGCATTAAATCTATAAGTGAAAGTACGACACTTTTGTCTAATTGATATATAAGACCTTGAACTAAAGGCTGTATTGCATGTTCAATAATTACAGAATCATTTGATATCATATTCATAAATTCTTCATAGTTTGTTTGTTCTATTTTTTCTAATTTACATACTATATTTGGTCTTTTTAATTCATAAGCTACAAATAGATTTATACTCTTACAAAATTCTTCTGATATTACAGATAAAAATCGCATATTGTCTGTAGAATATCTTTGTGGTTTTTTAAAGTCATATACAATTATTTCTTGGTTCATAATATTTTATAATATCTCCTCTCTAAATTTTATCTTTCTTTAATGATTTACCTAATTTATATAATTCAATAATAGTATTTTAAAATTTTTCTGTATATTTTTCTTTTTTATTGCTCACTTTAGACACGTCCTTTCTAATCTCACTTTATTATAATTCGTTCGATTAAATGTGTCTATAATATTATACTAACACCAATATCACAAAAGGAAGATGTCTAGACATCTTACTTTTGTGATATTAATTCTTCATGTTGTACTCTAAATTTAATTATTTATCATCAAAATAAATTACAGTTTAGATAAAGCAGATACAATAATCTCTTCTTTAAAAGGTTTTACAATAAACCCTTTTGCTCCATAAATAATTGCCTCTTTCATTCTCGCCTCTTGTCCTAATGCTGATACCATGACAATTGATGCTGATGGATCAATTTTTTTAATTTCTCTCAATGCTTGTAACCCATCCATTTCTGGCATAGTAATGTCCATCGTTACAATATCTGGTTGTAATTCTTGATATTTTTCAATTGCCATTAAACCATTTTCTGCCTCACCAACTATCTCAAATTCATAATTCGCAAGCATATTTTTAATAGACATACGCATAAATGCTGCATCATCAACTATTAATACTCTTTTCATAAAATTTCCTCCATTTATATCAATTATAATCTTTTTCTATACACTGATGGTTTTACACGCTGAAAAGCTATTTCTAAATTAGATAAATTTTCAGACATTCTAATTATCAAATATCCTCCTGGTTTAAACGATTCATATAATCTTTTATAAAATCCTAAACGCTT
>NZ_DATIRC010000259.1:0-4341 GCF_035470145.1 Romboutsia sp. | reverse complement strand
CTCATGTAATTTATTAAATTATCTCTTAAGTTATCTCTTTTTAAAGCAAAGTCTATAGTTGCTTCTAAGAAACCAAATTTATCTCCTACATCATATCTTCTTCCTTTAAAGTTATATGCATATATAGCTTCTTGATCTCCAAGAGTCTTTAGTGCATCTGTTAATTGAATTTCTCCACCTTTTCCAGGTTCTTGATTTTCTAATATATCAAATATAGCCGGAGTTATTATGTATCTACCAAGTATAGCTACGTTTGACGGTGCCTCTTCAACCGATGGCTTTTCTACCATGTCTTTTACTTTGTATACTCTGTCTTCTATATGTTTAACGTCTAATATTCCGTACTTATTAGTATCTTCCTTAGCTACCTCTTGAACACCTAATATGCTTGTCTTATACTCATTATACGCACCTATTAACTGTTTTAAACAAGGTGTCTCACAATCAACTATATCATCACCTAAAAGTACTGCGAAAGGCTCTTTTCCTATGAAACTTTTCGCACAGTGTATAGCATGTCCAAGCCCTTTTGGCTCTTTTTGTCTGATGTAGTGAATATTTACCATGTTAGATATATTTCTTACCATATCTAACATTTCTTGTTTACCTTTTTGTTCTAGTTCTAATTCTAATTCAACAGATTTATCAAAATGATCTTCTATAGATTTTTTGTTACGACCTGTTATTATAAGTATTTCTTCTATTCCTGAGTTTATAGCTTCTTCTATTATATATTGTAATGTTGGTTTATCTACGATTGGAAGCATTTCCTTTGGCTGTGATTTTGTTGCAGGTAAAAATCTTGTACCTAATCCAGCCGCTGGTATTATAGCTTTTTTAACTGTCATATTTATCATTTCCTCCATAAATTCATACTATCATCTCTTTAATATACCATATTTGCGTATTTTCTTCAATTTATGCAATAAAAAAACACTAGAATATCTAGTGTTCATGTCAAAATATTGAGCAAGTCTATAAGCGGAGTTCTGTATTAGACAATCATCTTTCTAGGCCTATTGTCACCAATAGGCTCAAGCGACCTACCAACCGGAGGATGCGAGCAACATCCTTTTAGCCCTATCTTGGTCTTGCTCCAGGTGGGGTTTACACATGAGACTAGTCACCTAGCCCATAGTGAGCTCTTACCTCACTTTTTCATCCTTACCACATAAGTGGCGGTTATTTTCTGTTGCACTTTCCTTAGGATCACTCCCACTAGGCGTTACCTAGCACCCTGCTCTATGGAGCTCCGACTTTCCTCACGCAGCAAATGCTGCCCGCGATCGTCTGGCTTACTTAATATTTAGTTGACTTTTATTATATTATCATGAATTTCAAATTATGTCAAAAGTTAATTTTAACTAATTATTTTAATTTAATCCAATTTATTATTTAAATATATTTATCAATTGATTAAATGCATTCTCATTACCATTACCCCCAACTTTAGTTAATTCTTTAGGAATTTTAGATAATAATAAATCTTTTTGTTTAGTGCATAGTTCATTTCCTACTATAACAACTGGAGAACTTTCTTTTGCTGCTAATACTCCTACTGATAGTGCATCTATCAAGTGATCTTGCTTTGTCATTCCATCTTTAGCTACAAATATATTATTTAATTCTTTACTTGTATAAAAATTCCCAATTATAACGGCATTTGTTTCATCTCTATTTAGCCCACCTAATCTTTTTGGATTAGGTAATTGGTTAGCTATTACACTTGAGACAGCATTTTCGCTTCCTATAATATAAGATGTTGTTATCTTGTTACTTTTTATAAATTCATTAAATACACTTGTTCCTTCCTTTGGTGAAGCAAGTACTATTGGCATATTTTTACTAGCTGCAACTGGAGCTATACTAACTGCATCAGCTAAACCTGTAACTCCGTTTACAACAGATATTTCAGATATAGTGCCTAGTCTTTTTGCTATTTCTAATGAAGTTTTATATCTATCATCACCACTAATTCTCTCTACTATTAATCCCATAGATTTTAGCTGAGAAATTACATTTTCAGATATTACACTTGTTCCCCCTATTACATATACATTTTTAGCATTTAGCCTAATTATTTCTTTTTTAGTTATATCATTTAAGCTATTACTTTCTGTTAAAAGTATAGGAGCATCCTTAAGTTTAGCAAAAGGTGTAGCAGAAAGTGCATCTACCATAGAGTTTGAATTTACAACTACTACGCTATTTGCCGTACTCCATCCATTTTGACTTATCTTTGTAGCAGTTTCATATCTTGTACTTCCTACTATTTCAGTAGTAATATATTTAGGCATTATTCCTACTGATTTTAATGCATTTGTTATTGTTTCTTTTTCAGTAGTAGTTTGGGCTTTTGATAATAAAACTTCTCCTAAATGCTTAAAGTCTGATTGAGAATACAATCCTTCTGTAAGAGCATCATAAAAAATTTCACCCATTCTTTCTTCTCCAATACCTTTAACGCTAACATTGTAATGTATTCCACCTTGTGATATTAGATACGCTAATTTACCTATCACTCCACTATTATCATGAACATAATTGTTATCACAGCTTGAATTGTGTACATGATATTCACTACATACTTTTAATTTACTTACATGGTCTATTTCTGGATCACTTAAATCTCTTATAATATATCCATTTCTTAAAAAATCTTCTCCTATAACCCAGTTAAAGTCTGTTTTATAGCTATGTTCTATTAAAGTTCCAAATATATCTGCATAAGCTTCATCTATAGCACCTGATTGAGAAACATATTCTAATCTTGCTGTATTCGCCACTACTGAATGAGTATATTCATGGCCTACTACATCTATTGAACCTGATGAATCATAAGTATATGAATCTCCATTTCCAAAGCCTAAAACATCTGATCCATTAATTTGTGCAGAAAAAGCATTGCCAGGAATATCTACATTTGCAAATACAACTGGTTTTTTCCCTTTTCCATCTAATCCATCTCTACTAAATTTATTATAATAAAAATCGTATGCTTTTCCTGCATAGTAATGTGCATCTACAAATTTTCCATCACTTTGTTGTAAGCTTGTACTATAGTACTTTGTATAATTATCAACAGAGTTAATCATATTATATATAGTGTAATATTCATTATTTGCATCAACTGTTTGTATTGGAGTTGCCCCTCTTGTTTTATCTATAAAGTAATATCCATCGTTAAAATTTGGTTCAGCTTCCTTGTATACTACTTGTATGTCTTTTTCATCTCCAAATACACCTTTTGCTTTGGTTGTATTTGTTCTGACTATTTTCTTTACATTTTCATATTGTTGTATTATATTTCCATGCTCAGCATCTATAAACATAGTTTGATCGTATAGTTCTTTTCCTAATACTTTTATATCCACCTTATATGCAAGTATATATTTATCTTGATTTTTATATAAATATAATTCTGATTCTATATCTTTCTTTCCTGTTGCTTTAAGCTTATTTGTTGCTATATTTATTGCTTGTTCTTTTGTTATATTCAATTTATACTTGAAATCTTCTAATGTTGCTTCTGCTGGTTCTATATATCCTGAAATTGATTTTATGTTTCCACTATAGTCTACACAAGCAACTATGTCTGAACCATATATTGGTATGTTATTTATATATTGTTGTAATCTTATTATTAGTTGCTCATCTTTTTCATCATTTTCTTTGCATTTAAGTTTGAAAGTTGATGCTGTTTCTAGTTTATTTAAATATTCAATTATAATTTGTTCTGAAGAAATATTTAATTTTTTCTTTTGTGTTTCTATGTCATCTGTAATTACAAATGCTTCTGTTTGATTTATAGCTTTTTGAATTTGATGATTTTCTATATTTGGATTTGCAAAAGTTAAACTAGTTATATTTACTATTGATAAACATAACGTTGTTGCACTTATTATGGTCTTTTTTAGTAATGTCAATATTTTTCCCCCTTATAATGACGTGTTCTTGCATAATCTCTTAAATTTAGCATTTATACTATGTTAACATTTTTTCACAAATTAGTAAATTTATTTATTTTACAATAAAAAAACTATGTACAAAGTACATAGTTTTAATTGGAGCTAGTGATAGGAATCGAACCTACAACCTGCTGATTACAAGTCAGCTGCTCTACCGTTGAGCCACACTAGCAAATTTAATTTTGGAGTTAGTACTCTGAAAACTGTATATCATTTAGAGTTTAATCATTTATTGGTCAAGTCCTCGACCTATTAGTATCGGTAAGCTAAATACATTACTGCACTTACACCTTCGACCTATCAACCAGGTAGTCTTCCTGGGGTCTTACCCTTACGGTGGGAAATCTTATCTTGAAGTCGGCTTCGCGCTTAG
>NZ_DATIRC010000258.1:0-3041 GCF_035470145.1 Romboutsia sp. | reverse complement strand
TAATACATTAATATAAGCAGAAGTTTTAGAGTAAATAATCTAAGGCTTTTTTTAATTATTAAATTTATCATTAAAAATAAAAAACAAATTATTCACTTATAAATAGTAATAGGTATAATTTTTATATTTTGAATAACCATAATATATATCAAAACATATAAAAGTTAAACTTAACTATAAGATCGGAGCTGAAAATGAAACAACGTAAACTAAAAATACTAAAATATTTAATACTACTGCTAGCAATAAGTTTAGTTGGATGTAAAAATGAATAAATTACCCAACAACAAGAAACTCCTAAAGACATTATTGAACAGAAAATAGATAAAATGACAATAGATGAAAAAATAGGGCAAATGATATTAGCAGGATTTAATGGAACACAAACAAATCAATACACAAACACTTTAATAAATGATTTTAAAGTTGGTGGAGTAATATTATTTACAAGAAACATAGAAAGTTCACAGCAACTAAAAAAACTAACAAATGATATAAATAAATCAAATAATAATATACCTCTATTTATATCGGTTGATGAAGAAGGAGGAAGAGTAAGTAGACTTCCGGACGATGTTTTTAAATTTCCAAAAGCCAGTGAAGTAGGTCAAATAAATGATGAAAACTATGCTTATGAAAATGGTAAAAAACTAGGTAATACGCTTAATGAACATGGTATAAACATGGACCATGCACCAGTAATTGATATATATAGCAATCCTAAAAATACAGTAATAGGAGATAGAGCATTTGGAACTGATGAAAATATAGTATCTAAAATGGGAATAGCAACTATGAAAGGATTAGAAGACGCAAATGTAATACCAACTGTAAAACATTTCCCTGGACATGGTGATACAGAGGTAGATTCACATTTTGGACTTCCAATTGTTAATAAAAGTCTAGAAGAACTAAAAAGCTTTGAGTTTATACCCTTTAAAAAAGCTATTGAAAATAATTGTGATGTTATAATGGTATCTCATATCATACTAGATAAAATAGACAATACTAATCCATCTTCATTATCTAAAAAAATTATAACTGATATACTTAGAAACGATTTAGGATTTAATAAAGTTATAATGACAGATGATATGAATATGGCAGCTATAACAAATAATATGAGTGTAGAAAAAGCAAGTACTGAAAGTATAAAAGCAGGTAGTGATATTATATTAATAGGAAATAATGTTGAAATTGTAAAAGCCGTTATAGAAGAAATTAAATTAGCTGTTGATAGTAATGAAATAAGTGAAACAAGAATAAATGAAAGTGTTTATAGAATTTTAAAGCTTAAAGAAAAATATAAGATATTAAAAACTGATACATCTAATCTATAGAGCTAAAATTAATGTATTATTATTTGATTAAATTTTACATTAATTATTTTAGTAGAAAAGTATGTGTGTCAAAGTATATTTATCATATTAAGTAAATATAATTTGACACACAAATACATAGACATTCTTAAAGTTAAAATAATTTTGTTGACTTATCGTTTAACTCGGCATCTCTTTTTCTTATTATTTTTCTAACTTCTTCTTGAGTTAAATTAGTTTTAGCCACAATGTCTGACATACCAACATTATTCATTAATAAATCTTTCGCAAGTTCTACTGCATCTTCGTATTGACCTTTTTTGAATCTATTATCTTTCATATTTACACATCCTTTCATAGAATTAGATTTCCACATAAATATTCTTTTACTCGTTACAAAATTTGTTATTTAAATGACACTAAAAAAAGAGTGTAGCTAGATTTTATAATAAAATCTAGCTACACTCTTTAAATTATATTAACCTCTAAAATTGACAGACTTTAAAGCATTTACATGTTGCAGAGAATTAGCTAATAAAACACCTATTACTATACTAACCCCACCTTGAACCATATTAGATGGTATAGATCCAGCAGAAACTAAGAAACTACCTTCTAAAATTCCACCTGCTACAAAATATCCAAATACCATTACAATAGCACCTATAGTTGAAGCTATTATACTTTTTATCAGAGAACTATTATTTTTTACAATACTACCAACTATATACCCTTCAGCCCCTTTTATAATAAGAGTAAATAAAGCCCAATGAGAATACCCACTTAGTACATCTGCTAAAGCAGAACCTATACCTCCAGCTAGCATTCCAGGAACTGGTCCAAATAATATTGATGTAACAAATATAACGCTATCACCTATATTAACAAATCCATTTGTACCAGGTGTTGGCGCCTGAATGACCATTGTTGCGATGCATACTAAGGCTATCATTAACCCGTTTAATACTAAATTTCTAGTTTTCATATATATGTACCCCTCCAAATTTAAAAATTTAAAAATATAAAAATAAAAAAATATATAATGATAAGTAAATTATACAGATAAGTAAATTATACAAAAAAAAGTATGAGCATACAATGAAAAATGTACCCATACATTAGGAAAATTTATCAAAACTAGACTAATCACTTTTAATATTTCAGAACAGGACCAACCTTAAGCTTAATAAGGTTATTCTTTATATTATCTGCTTTTGCAGTATATTTATAAATTTTTGTTGTATAGAGGTCATTTTTAATGAGTTTAATTTAATCCATCCAAACTTAAGTTTTATAGTTGGTTTAAAAGGTATCAACTTGTATTTAAAACCTGAATTATTTATATTTAACATATTTTTTATATTTAGATCAGTGCCGATACATAAAGAATCTTTTGAAATCAAAAGTTTATTTACTTCTTCACGTTCAGATACATTTATAACATGTTTAAATTTATCAAATTGAGATTGTGAGCGCTCATAAAGATATAAACAGTCTTTATCGTCAGCATTATATAAAATAAGAGTATAATCTAAAATATTATTTATATCATCAATATAGTCGCAATTATATAATGGGCTATTACTACTTACACAAGCACATAAATTAACATATTTTAACAAGTTAAATTCCAATCCTTTTGCTGTAAGTATTTTATTCCAAAGGTCCATTTGATGATCAGAAATAAGCACAAGACCTATATCTGAATATCCATTACATACA
>NZ_DATIRC010000257.1:0-5206 GCF_035470145.1 Romboutsia sp. | reverse complement strand
AATAAAAAATAAATATTTACAAAAGATACCAAAAACAAAATCAAAAGGTTGTTAAATCATAAAAGACTAGGAATTTATTTCCTAGTCTTTTATGATTTATTATTTTATTATATTTAATTCTTTAGTATGTTTATTTAATATTTCATGTCCATCTTCTGTAACTAATACCAAATCTTCTATTCTAACACCAAACTCTCCAGGTAAGTATATTCCTGGTTCTACTGAAAATATCATTCCAGGTTTTAATAAATCTTCATTTATAGCAGAAACATCTCCCATATCATGAGTTTCAAGACCTATAGAGTGACCAGTTCTGTGAGTAAAGTATTTTCCATAACCTTTTTCAGTTATATAATCTCTTGCAGCGTTATCTATATCACAGAATCTCATTCCTGGTTTAACTAATGCTATTGCTCTTTTATTAGCTTCAAGTACTATTTCAAATACTTCTTTAGCTTTTTGAGGAGCTTCTTTATAAAATACTGTTCTAGTCATATCAGAGCAGTAGTTATCTTTAACACATCCCATATCTAGTATTATTGCATCACCTTCTTTTACCTTAGCATCTGAAGGATGAGCATGAGGATCAGCACCATTTGCACCATATCCAATTATTGGAGAGAATGAGAAACCATCTGCTCCTAATTCTTCATATATTGAAGTAAGCTTTGAAGCCATTTCTTTTTCGCTTAAATCTTCTAATAAAGCTTCTTGAAGTTTAGCCATAGCCATGTCATTTATTTGAGAAGCTTTTCTCATTAATTCTCTTTCTTCATCATCTTTACACATTCTTAAAGAATCTATTATAAATGATGAGTTTATGTACTTACAGTTAGGGCAAAGATCCATTAATGATAATAAGAATCTTGCTGGCCAGTTTTTATCAATTCCTATTGTAGTGCTTTTGTCTATGTGATTTGATACTATTTCTATAGCATTTTGTGTATCGTTAAACCAAATTTTTTCTACACCTAAATCTTCGTGAACTGGGAAAAGCTCATTTAAGAACATTTTATGATTTCCATTAGTGTCTAAGTAAAGAGCTATTAATCTTTCACCAGGATTTATCATTTTACCTGTTAAATAAAATATAGCTAGTTTATCTGTAACTAACATTTGAGGTATATTATTTTCTTTCATAGTAGCGATAACGTTTTCTAATCTGTTAAATTTCATGTTTTCTATCTCCTTATGCTTAAATATATGTATAAGTAAACTACCGAATAGAAGAATTGTAGCTATACTATAAATACATATATATTATACTACAACAATTGACAAAATGTTATAAAAATATCATATATTTACAATAGTTATATAATATTTCAAATTTTCACGTATAAGTCTACATCATAAAAAGTTTTATATAAAATTCAAATTTTATATCGTTGAAAGGAGGCTATTCAAAACACGAGGGGAAATAAATAAAAATATATTGTGATAAAAAATATAAAGGGACATATGTCCTTTTGTTATTTACGAATAATGATAAAATAGTAATAGAAGACAAAATCATTTATAGGAGAGATAAAATATGTATAATAACCTATTTTATGATTACATAGAAAATCAAAAGGTAAAAGAGTTTATTGATAAAATACCAAACAACATTAAACCTAAATGTAGGATGAGAAAAATTGAAAAACAAAAAATTATAGTACTAAAAGGAAATCAAATTAAAAGTATATATATAAGTTGTAAAGGTAAGATGCAAGTAAGAAACGAGTTTGAAAATGGATTTGTGTACAGTTTTGCAAGTATAAAACCCATAGCATATATAGGAGTTATGGAGATGATGGCAAATGAACAAACGTATTCATCCACATTACAAACTAGCACAGAGTGCATAATACTTGAAATACCAAAGGATGATTTTAGAGATTGGATTAATACAGATCAAGAGCTAACTCTAGAGATATTGCATTTTGTATCAAAGAGTATGTATGAGCAATCCTTAAAAACTGGAGAAGTATTAGCATATCCAGCAGTATGTATATTAATAAGCTATTTGATAAACGTTTTTGAAAGTGAAGATGAGGATACAGTTTTTTTAGAAAAAACTAGAGAAGAAATTGGTTCAATACTAGGATTTTCAATAAGGACAATCAATAGAAATTTAAAATATTTAAAAGAAGAAAACTTAATTTCTGTAAATAGAAAAGGCATATCAATAACAAAAAAACAGTTTTACAAACTATCTAGCAAACTAGAAATGATTAAAGAACATAAACATACATAAAAATATTTAGGAGGGTAAAACACAAATGGAACAAGTCTTAAACATTATAAAAAATAAATCTTTAACATATAGTCAACAAGTATTGCAATTAGCAGGGCAGGCTGAAAGTACTCTGAGTGTACTAAATATTGATGATGATACTAAATCGTTACTTGATGAAGGTGTAATATGCACAATGTATGAAGGTAATGCCCCTTATAGACCAAGATATATCATACCAGATTATGAAAAACTAATGAAAAAAGGATGTAAGTTCTTAGAACTTGACCCACCAAGTGATATTTGGGAAGCAACTAACAACTTATTAATTTTTTACAAACATGTTCCCTCTATAACATCGTATCCAGTATATTTAGGTAATATAGATGAACTTTTAGAGCCTTTTATAGAAGATGAAAAAGAAGCATACAGAGCTATAAAATTATTTATAAAACATATAGATAGAACACTTACAGATTCTTTTGTTCATGCAAATATAGGACCAAAAGATACAACAGCAGGTAGAATTGTACTTTCTGTTATGCAAGAGTTACAATGTGCAGTACCAAATCTAACAGTTAAATACGATGAAGGTATAACTTCAAAGCAATTTATAGAACTATGTGCAAGCACTGCTTTAACTACTGCAAAACCAAGCTTTGCTAATCATAAAATGTATAGAGAAGATTTTAAAAGTGAAAACTATGCTGTTGCAAGTTGTTATAATGGATTTCTTATAGGTGGAGGTGGATATACCCTAATAAGGCTTTTATTACAAAATGTAGCATATCAGTCAGTTTCTATTGAAGATTTTATGGAAAATAAGCTACCATTTGCAGTTGAGAAGATGCTTAAGTATATTGATGAGAGAGTAAGATTTTTAGTGAAAGAAGCTGCATTTTTTAATACAAATTTCCTTGTATTAGAAGGATTCATAAATAAGGAACTTTTCACAGGGATGTTTGGAGTTGTAGGACTTGCTGAAGCTATTAATCACTTATTACAAGCAACAGAAAAAAGTGATAGATATGGGTATTCAAAGCTAGCAAATGATTTAGGATTAAAAACTATAGAGAAAGTTAATAAAATAGTTACTTCATATAAATCAAAGTATGTAGGTTGCTTTGAAGGTCAACATTTACTACATGCTCAAGTTGGAATTGATACAGACTTAGGCGTTTCTCCAGGTTGTAGGATACCTGTAGGTGAAGAGCCTGACTTATTTAATCACATTATGCAATCAGCACCATATCATAAATATTTCTTCAATGGAATTGGCGATATATTTGTATTTGAAGATACATATAAAGAACAACCAGAAGCTATAGTTAATGTTATAGATGGAGCTTTTAAAACAGGAATAAGATATTTTTCTGCCTACTCAGATAGTAGTGATGTAGTTCGCGTTACAGGGTATCTTGCAAAAAGATCAGAAGTAGAAAAGCTTGAAAGAGGTGAAGCTGTAAAAAATAATGCAACAGTTTTCGCTATGAATGCTAAAAGAGATAGTAAAGCCTTTGATAGAAAGGTAAGAGATTAATTATGGCATTAGTTAATAAAATTATTCCTTTTTCTTGCATAGATGGACCTGGAAATAGAACTGCTATATTTTTTCAAGGTTGTAATTTTAAATGTACTTATTGCCATAACCCAGAGACTATCAATAAGTGTATAAACTGTGGTGAATGTGTTTTTACTTGTCCAGTTAAAGCTATAGAAATTAAAGATAATAAGGTTTTATGGAATGAAGAAAAGTGTGTACAATGTGATAATTGTATTAGAGAGTGTAAGAATTTATCAACTCCAAAAACAAAAGACTACTCAGTAGATGAACTTGTAGATGAAATAAAAAAGTTAAAACCTTTTATACAAGGTATAACTGTTAGTGGAGGAGAGTGTACTCTTAATTCTGATTTTTTAGTAGAGCTATTTAAGGCAGTAAAAAAAGAGCTTAACCTTACATGCTTTGTAGACACTAATGGAAGTATAGATTTGAGTAAATATGAAGAGTTAGTGCATTTAGCGGATAAATTTATGCTAGATGTTAAGAGTATAGATGAAGACGAGCATATAAATGTTACGGGATTAAGTAACGATATAGTACTAAAAAATTTAAAGTATCTTTTAGATAGAAATAAGCTTCATGAAGTAAGAACTGTAATAGCACCTAATTTAAATAATGAAAAGACCGTTAAAGAGGTATCTAAAATTATTAAGGATAAATGTAGATACAAGCTTAATCCTTATAGAAAATATGGAGTAAGACAAGAAGGTTTAGAATTTCATGGAGAAGTAGGTCCTAATGATGAAGAAATGAAGACCTATTTAGAATACATGTATTTTTAAATAATGAAAAATAATATCTCTAACAGAGCCAAATATTAAAATAGACTAGGATGATTAATTCTCCTAGTCTATTTTAATATAGACCTTGTTAAACTTATAATCAATAAATATAAGGGGCATATCAATATTTCAATACAAGAAAAGGCTATGAAATAATCTTACTCATGTTTACAAGTAACAAATAACATACCTAAGTAATACTATATATTATCATTAAAGTTTTGCAAAAATTTAAATCATTAATAGGAGGGGTGTGTTATGTTCAAAAAAATTGTAGCACTGGCAAGTTCTCTAGCATTAAGTACCCTTTGCTTTACAGGATGTGCATCAACACCAAGTGAGCAAAATACAACTGACAAAAATAAATTAGACAAAGTAACAATAGCTGAAGTTACACATTCGGTATTTTATGCGCCGCAATATGCTGCTGTAACTCAAGGCTTTTTTGAAGAAGAGGGTATAAAACTTGATATTATAAACACTCAAGGTGCAGATAAAACTATGGCTGCGCTTATTTCAGGAGAGGCTCAAGTAGGGCTTATGGGACCTGAGGCATCTATTTATGTTTATAATCAGGGAAATAAAAACTATGCTGTAAATTTTGCCCAACTTACTAAAAGAGATGGAAGTTTTTTAATTGCT